>JAZUKX010000090.1:0-5193 GCA_045643505.1 Candidatus Absconditabacterales bacterium
GACATGGCTACGATCCGACTTAAGAAATAATAAATATAATATTTCTACTTGAAAAAACAAATAAAGATTGTAAATAATATGATGTAAGGAAGGTTGGCCGAGTGGTCGAAGGCGCATGTTTGGAGTACATGTTTCCGAGTTTTCGGGACTAGGGTTCGAATCCCTAATCTTCCGTATTTTATTTAACTATAATAGTATGAAATCTTACAATTGGTTGTATCTGATTGCCATAATTTGTTCTTATTTAATGTGCATTATAGTTGCGTACAACTATGGAACTCTTTTGCATAACATTGCAACAAGTTTCCCTGCTTATACTGCTTTTTTTTATGCAATACCTTTTGTGATAATTATAGCAATATGCGTAATTATTGGTCGCATTTTACAAAAAAAACATAAAAAATAAATTTTTATCTAAATTTATATTACCATGAAAAAATTACTTTCAAAAGTAATGTATGCTCTTGCTATCATACTTTCTTATTTAATGTGTATTGTTGTGACTTATAGATATTGCTCTCGTATGTGTAATATTGATTGATGAGTTGCAAAATTTCCTCGAATCCTATTGATAATTTTTATTGTAGCGATTTGAGTTTGTGTATTCTTTGGGATAAAATTTGGAAAAACTGAGAAAATATGTGATGAAAAAAAAGATGAAATTGTGGTAGACAAAAAATAAATTTCTTGTAAATCAAAAGTTAGATTCGTCACATTCTCTTATTGTAAAACAAATGTTCTTGTATTAATCATGCATATTTTCAGAATTGTACTTGAATATATTTTTGTATTTCTTTTTTTATATTATTTCAAGTATAATCTGGAAGATATAGTTCTTTCATTACTTTTTCTACTCGGGTATCAATAGGGAATGATTCTTTTTTTTGTAAAGCAAACAATAAAATACAATCTGCCACCTTTGGTCAAATTCATTTAAAATTCAACAATTGTTTCCTTAATATTTTTGTATCCTGAGTTTCATCAATCAAGTTTCTATGCTCAAATAAATTTTGTACTGTGGCTACTATATATGGAGCTCTATATCATACTCAACATTTTTCCAAATCGCTTACACTGACTGTTTGTAATTGTCATATTGTAGGGAATAAATAAAAAATTTCATCATCAAAAATAATTTGATCTCCAAAAGTTTTTGATATTTTATTTATCGATTTTGAAATCCTAGGTATATTATTATTTGCTGAAATTATATAAGAAATTACAGTTTCAAAAAAGTTTTGATTTAAAATCCTGAGTCAACTTGTATTTTGGACTGCTAATTTTATATTTTTATCAATCTGTGAAATATCATTTTCAATCTTTCAATAATCAACATCAAAATCAAAATAATGTTTTATTATTTTTTCTAAATTTTCAAAATTATTACTAGTCACAGATAATATATTTCCATCTTGGTGCAATTTCACTACTCTATCGGACAATATTTGGTAATAGAAATTTCATTTTTTTTGTCGTCTAAAACATTGCCCACATTCCAATGTGTATTTTAAATTGAAATAATTAGTTTTTATTTGAATTGCCTGCATTTATCTATTTTCCAAAGCATATTTTAAAGAATTCAATAATGCTGTAACATCTTCATCCTTAGAAATTTTCAAGACTGAATTTACTCTATCAATTGCCTTATCCTTTCCAATTTTTGCAATTAATAATTCCACCAAATCTGAGATTTGATCATTGGTAAATTTAGATGTATTGAAAGTATTGACTGTAGCATCATAGTAATTATCACCTATATCATTATAAGCTCAAAACAAACTAAACAAATTCTTATTTGATTCTTGATTATCAAATAGTCATGATATTGACTCGTAATACTTTCCATTATTCATATTGATTACCGACCAATCAGCTTCTCATGCTGTCCAATTTTGGAGTCAATTTGTATAATCTACATTAAAATATAATGCTCATCGTATTGAATTATTGTCCAGTAAGAAACCCCTAAGAGAATTTAGCCAAGTATTTTTGTCGTTATAATTATCTCTATATACTTCTTGTGATTTAGCAAAATTATATGCTCAAGTATATCGTACTGCTGTAGTTCATACTTCATCTACAAAAATTGGTTTATCAAATTTTTCTAATCTATACAAAGTATTCCATGCTGGATCATTTAGGATCCTATCTGGGGAATATCGCTGTCTGCCATATGTAGCTTTTCATCGATTATAGAATGTAACTCACATAATATCTACATACTCATCTCATGGATAATAATCTTCAAATGTATAACAATTTTGAACTCTTTCTGTACTTGTATTGTATATTGGATAAGCTATAGTTTTAGTCTCGTTAACAATCTTATATTTTATTGGCTTATTCATTAATTTTTCTAGAGAAGTTTGTGGTATTGCTACTTTTTTTGTAACAGTTTCAGTTTTGTATCCTGTTTTCACAAAGGTTTTGTATGTAATTGTCTTGTATTTGCTATTTTGATCACATGTGATTAAATTGGCAGACTGAGATGGGGTTCATAATGTCGGCATATCCCGATGATTTACTGACATGTCAAACAATATATTAGATTGATCCAATCACATTTCTCTAGATAAATTTCGTACATGGACTCGAGCTTTTTGAAAATAAGCAGGATTTGATCATCGAGGATATCGACCTCAATTCATCTCATGCATAGTCCTGAAAATTACTTTTAGATCATCATCTTTGACTAGTTTAAAAAATTTTTTGTATTCCTGATCAAATTTTCATTCAAAAACATCTTTGGCAGAATAGGACCTAGGAGAGATTGTAATGTGATAAACTTTACCAGTTCATAAATAAGTTTTCAAATTTTCCAATGTATATAAGGCATCTCAATTCACATTATCAAATATAAATCATACAATTGGAATATCAAATCAATATTTAGATTCAATATCCGTAATATTTGATATTGTATTGTCCGCAGATTTTAGACCGAAGAAATATCAATTTGTGATTGACAAACTAATTAATGAAATAAATAATCCTATTAATAATTTTCATTTTTTCATGACACATTATTATTAGATTCATAAATCGTTTAGTACTTGTTTTATTTGTGTGTTTAATTCTTCCAAAGTACCATTATTTGTGAAAATATGATCAGACAAAGCCATACATTTTGATAAATTTTGTTTTGTTGGATCATCATTTTGCATTTCTCTTTTTTCATTTTCCAAAAATTCTTGGTATGAGATATGATCGGTCTCACTTCATCTAACAACTACTCTATCATATCTAATTTTTGGATCTGCATCTATGGAAAACAAGAAAAATTTTTCTTTTCACTTGAGAGCTAAAGCTTCTCATTCTGCTCTAATACTCTCTATTATACAATTTTTTCCAGTTGCTTTTGCTTGTTTGTAAAGTTCTTCTACAATATATGATGATCAATACTTGGAGCGTAAGTCATTTGCCACAATCACCATGCTATCTCTATTTACAGGTAATCACTTTTTTTCAATTTCTTGAATCAAAAAAGTTCTGACAGATAAGTGCAAAAATCATTTATTTTTGACCAGATAATCTACAATTGTTCATTTTCATGCTCAAAGCGTTCAAGTGATTCAGATAATCATGATAATTAACTAATAATTTAAAAATAACAATGGATAATTTATGATTAACTATTAATATGTTGATTTCAATAGATTATAGCACAAAACAAATCTTAATAAAAAATTTGACAAATAAAATATTTTGATTATAATTATATTAACATTTTATTTTATTATTATAATACTAATGAACAATTGAATTGAAAAAAACTGATATAATATTGAACCACAATGATATGAATCTATTTCAAAAGATGTGTGAGAGCGTTTGAAAAATGATTTAGAAATCAATTGTGAGATCTCTCAAACTTTAGATTGATTTAAAGATCAATTAAAAAAATTAAAAAAGTCTGAATTAAACTTATTGGAAAAAAATTTTGATTTAGAATTAAAGAATAATGTCTTTGAGCTATATAACCTCATTCCTAGTTTAAATAATATTTCATATATTTGCCAATGATGTGCAGAAAGCAATTTATTGTTGATTGCTGAAAGTTCTATGATAAAAGATATGAACGATAATAAGATGGTAAAAGATAGTGACAATTTTTCTGAAATCCAATTTATGTTTGAAAATAAAGATTTGGGTACTAATTCGTGATACAATAAGGACATGATTTCTATTGAACAACGAATAAATAGAAGTGAATCAAAAATAAACAGGATAAATATCCCGTATAAAAAAGATAATTATGAATATATTGCAGATTTAAACAGATTAGAAATAAAACCTTACATTACATTTGCGGTCAAAAGGGATACAAAAGAAACTCGTATTATCCAAAAATGGAAAATGCTTAATGGATTAAAAATGCTATGTACATATATCAAGGACAATCCTAATGCAATTAATTTTCAATAATTTCCAATTTACATTTATAAATTTCGCTCATTTTTTGGACAACTGCTAAAGTTTTGTACCTAGGATCTTGCTGATTTGAATAGTATCGCTTGTGTGGATAAAAAATAACTATTTTTTTCAAATTTTTGTAATCTTGAAAAATCTCAGAATGAGTGGCTATGATGACTTTTGTATTTCATTGTTTTATATTCCATCGAGATTTATCTTTTTGATTTTGAGTATTTGTAGATTGTAATACATCTATGTGTGATTGTTGCATGACAGATTTATCAATTGTATTCATCAAAGTCCACAAATCTGGGAAAATAATCAAATTTTGTCATTCAACATCTAATTGCATATTTTGATTTCAATTGATGCAAGAATTCGTAAGGATTGATTTTTTTTTCGCAGTTTTTCTTTCCAATAATTTATCAATTTCTGGCGATAAAAAATATTTTATGACATTGTAATATGGGCAATATCGCTGATAAACCATATAATTTATAAAATCAATAGTTTTGCTCGAGATAAACTTTTTTTCTATTAATTGAAATTTTGATTCAGGTTCACGGATTTCGTACAGATATTGCTCAAAAAATGAAATATCATCTCAAAGAGAAAGGAAGTATTCATCTCAAAATAAAAAAAGATCTCATGGAGTTGATTTCCAATTTACTTTCCAGATTTTGTCTGCTCAAACATATTTCGTAAATCCGTATAAATACATTAGAATTAATAATTAATAATTAATAATTAATAATTATATTTTTTTGTGTGTTTTGCAAT
>JAZUKX010000091.1:0-3390 GCA_045643505.1 Candidatus Absconditabacterales bacterium
TTTATTTGATTTTTTAATTTATATTTATATCGTAATTTATAGTTTTATATTTTTATCAAATACAAAAATGGCATTTTGAACTACATTGTTAATAATTGTAATCATCTACTTATTGTCAGGTCTAAAAGTAGTAAAGCAGTATGAAAGGCGTGTTGTATTTACATTGTGAAAGTATACAAAAATTTTGACTCCTGGATTGAAATTTATTTGGCCAATCATACAGACATCTACTGGAATTGATATCAGAGAGAAAGCTGTAGATATTCCTAGCCAAGAAGCCATGACAAAAGATAACATCTCTTGCAATGTAAATGCTGTAATATACTATAGAATCAAAGAAGATCGAGTAGATAGAGCTGTAATCAATGTAAAAAATTTGGATTATGCTATGACTCAATTTGCTTTGACTACGATGAGAAATATTGTATGACAATTTGAATTAGATGAATTATTGGAAAAAAGAGAAGAAGCTAGTAAAAGGATCAAAGAAATTGTAGATGAGAAATCTGATACTCGATGAGTTGATGTCCTTTCAGTAGAATTAAGAGATATTTCAATTCCTGATGATTTAAAAAGGACTATCTGAAAACAAGCAGAAGCAGAAAGAGAAAAAAGAGCAAAAATCATCACATCTGAATGAGAATTACAATCTGCAGAAAATTTGAAAAAGGCTGCAAAAATGTTGGCTGAAGCTCCTGGAGCTTTACATTTGAGGACACTCCAATCAATCAATGATATTAGTTCAGATCAAAGTAATACTACGATATGGATGATACCTATGGAAATATTAGAAGCTATCAAATGATTTAAAACAGAAAAATAATTTCAAAAAAATAATCAAAAAGACTTTCATGCAAATTGAAGGTCTTTTTTTGTAATGGAAAATGTCAGAATATGTCATTCTAAGAGAGTCTTTCAAATAAATTGTGTCCCGTATTTAGCGAATGTTAACAAGGGAAAGTATAGTTAAATTCTTTATTACTTTCTTCCTCAAAATGACACACACCATGTCATCCTGAATGCATCATGTCATCCTGAGCAACGCGAAGGATTTTGTGCTCCTTTATGAAAGGAGCTGGCGAGCGGTAACGAGACTGAGGATTCTTTAGATTCTTCGTTCGCTACGCTCTCTCAGAATGACATACACAATATCAAACAAAAAATCAAGTTATTACCAATCAAAAATAATACCAATTTCCATTTGCTTTATTTTGACATATTATTATAATGTTTTTTACTTTTTATACTTTTGAAAAATAAAGAACATGATAGAATGGATTAAAAAGGTTTTTGGGCTTAATTATACCGAAAAAGAAATCACCAAATTAAGAGTAATTGTAAATGATATTAATCATTTTTTTGAAGATTTTGAATCTTTATCTGATGATGAAATCAAAGCAAAAACTGAAGAATTTAAAGATAGAGTCCAAAACAAATGAGAGACATTGGATAGTATTTTACCGGAAGCTTTTGCTATAGTGAAACAAGCTTGTAAAAGGATGTGTGGAAATACTTATGATGTAAAATGAGAAAAAATGACTTGGGATATGATTCCTTATGATGTTCAATTGATTTGATGAATCATATTACACCAGTGAAAAATTGCTGAGATGAAAACTTGAGAATGAAAAACTCGTGTAGCTACTCTACCTGTATATTTAAATGCATAAGAATGAAAGTGAGTACATGTAGTAACTGTAAATGATTATCTAGCATCTCGTGATGCAGCATGGATGTGAAAATTATATGAGCGATTGGGATTAACAGTAGGTTGTGTAGTAAAATGAGTGCCAATCCAAAATAGAAAATGAGAATATGAAAAAGATATCACATATGTAGAAAATAGTGAATTATGATTTGATTACTTGAGAGATAATTTGGTAAAATCTATGAAACAAAGAGTTTTGACTCGAAGACCTCTAAATTATGCTATTGTCGATGAAATTGATTCTATATTGATTGATGAAGCTAGGACTCCTCTAATCATATCTGAAGCTAGAGAAGAAGCTACTGAAAAATATGCTTATTATGCAAAAATCGTACAAGCACTAAAGCCTTGTTCTGGTAAAAAACAAGTAAGTAAGTGATTCTTGTATGAGATAATGAATGATGAAAAAAAGCCAACAGATGCTGAAGATGGAGATTATTATATTGATGAGAAGACAAAAACTGTAGCATTGAGTGGTATGTGAATCAAAAAATTGGAAGAAATTTTGTGAGTAGAAAACTTATATAAAGATTTTGGTTTCGATGAAATTCATCATATTGAAAATGCATTGAGAGCAAAAGCTGTCTATGAGAAAGATAAAGAATACATAATCAAAGATTGAGAAGTATTGATCGTAGATGAACACACGTGAAGGACAATGCCAGGAAGGAGATTTAGTGAATGATTACACCAAGCTATCGAAGCTAAGGAATGAGTAGAAATCAAAAGGGAATCTCAAACAATGGCTACAATCACATATCAAAACTTCTTCAAGCAATTCAAAAAAATGTGATGAATGACTTGAACAGCTGTAACCGAATGAGAAGAATTTAATACAATATACAATTTAGATGTGCTTGAAGTCCCTACAAACAAAGAAACAATTAGAGTTGATTGCCATGATAAAGTCTATTTCAATCAATCTGCTAAATGGAAATTTGTAAAAGAAACTGTAAAGTTTTATCATGAAATAGGACAACCAATCTTGATATGAACTGCAAATATTGCAACTTCAGAATATATGAGTAGAATTTTGGAAAAAGATAATATAAACCATTATGTATTAAATGCAAAATTCCATGAACAAGAGGCTCACATCGTAAGTAATTGATGAAAATTCAAATCAGTAATTGTAGCCACAAATATGGCTTGAAGATGAACAGACATCAAATTGGAAAAATGATTAAATGATAAATTGTGAGAAAATTATATTAATTGGGTTATAAAAAATATTTCAAATTGGAATATCAAATTAAATGCCTACTCTGCTAAAGAATTTGAATATACTATAGAAGCTATAAAAAGAATTACTGGAGTAAACGATGACGATATTAAACAAGCAGAATTTGATGTGTTAAAAACTGATAAATTCAATGTTGTTATCAAATTTAATACAAGCAGAAAAAATAAAACAGAATATTTTGCTAGTTTATACTTTAGCAATGTTGAATGAATAAATGTACCAACTATAATCAAAGATTTGCAATATTGATTATTTGTCATCTGAACAGAAAAACATGAATCAAGGAGAATTGATAATCAATTAAGATGAAGATCTGGAAGACAATGAGATCCTTGAAAATCTGTATTCTATGTAGCTTTGGATGATCTTTTGATGAGGAAAATGTGATGAGAAAAAATTATGTGAGTAGCGAATATGTTGATGTCAAAAGAAGATTTAG
>JAZUKX010000092.1:0-14035 GCA_045643505.1 Candidatus Absconditabacterales bacterium
TAGAAGTTACAGTTACATTACATGCCAATAGAAGTTTAACATGAACCTTCATCGATAAAATTTCATGACCATGGATAATACCTGTAGACGAAGAATACGATATGATTCAAAATTTCTGGTTTGAAACTTGATGAATAATTACACAAAACAAAATAAATAATGAACTAAAATTCCATCGAGATCTTGATCACAATCGATACATGATTGACAATATATGAATGAGTGCTTGATCTGAAATAAAAATCCACTATCGATTATACTATGAAGCTACTGATATAGTAAATATATCATTAGATGATGTTGATTGAACCATATATTCAGGATCAACAAATGATGATATGCCAAATGCTGATTGATTTATAGACTTTAAGACACAACCTACAGACTGATGTAATCCTTCTATGTATGTATTATTCAATAATGGTACATGAGCACAAAGAGATTATGATATACAATACATAGATTTATGATGAATATTAAATAATACTACAAACACAGCACAAGAAAACTTTGATGAAGCGGTAAGTGAAGTGACCAACTGAATGCTATCTACAGTAACTGATGATGGTAAAGTAGACACAAGTAGTATTCCAGCAATGAGTTCCATATTAGAAAGTTCCTCAAATACAGATATGTTTTCTGATATGTTTTCAAATTCATTCATACTAGAAAATCCTCTTGAACTAGAAAATATTTTACAAAACAACTGAATAGAGCTATCAAATCTATTAGATATGCCAAATCAAATGATCGATGCATTATTATGAGATGTCACAGACAAAATACAAAGTGTAATTAGTTCTGCTTGTGGATGATTTGATTTGTGAAGCTTATTATGACTATGATGATGAAATTGTGGTCTACCTGTACCATTTAATGAGTCTTTCCTATGACCTTGAGATTATCATTTATTTGGATGTTTCAATATTGTACCACTTACATCTTTAATATGAAAGGGTATGCCTTTACTCAACATACCTGGTAATCGGCCTATACCATATCCTCCAGGATATCTGCCAGCCCCATGATTTTTTGGATATCCATTTAAATGATGAACAGATACTTTCTCATTATGAATGAATTGATGAGAATGGCCATCATTTTTCAGATTATACATTATGCCAACATTGACTGCAGAGATTTGATTCGGATTATGTTTTGGGACTTATGCAACAAGCCAATTATTACCACAACCTTTCTGAAGTGTATGATGAAACTGTGTAGCATTCACAGTCCCTTTACCATGTAAAAAAGATAAAGATAAAACAAGTGAAAATGAGACATATAATCCGAGTGATCTAGAAGGATATGCTGACATACCATCATGCGAACAGACCACAAATCAAGCACCATTATGAAACTGAGAATCAAATACATGTTTACAAATGGCATCTAGCAGCGATGATAGCAATACGATGAAAGTAACTGTACCAGGAGAAAACGATACAAATATCACACCACATACAGTTCATGGATGATCTTATTTATGATGATTTATCACTATAGACAAAGAGCCAAATACAAAAGTATGATACGAATGAAATGCTAGCCCAATCTCTATACAATGAGAAGGTATAAAATTAATAGGTGGTGCTGAGCAATCAAACAAAATACTTTGATCTCAAGTAAAATGATTGATAGAAAAAGTTGTAAAATCACGATTAGACAAACAGATAAAATATACAATGACCACACTAACAAATTTCAAATTAGATATCATTTTACCAAACTTTTCAGAAATCACAGCAGGATTGGACAGCACTCTATTAGACACAATAAAAAGTGCAGCTCAAGATCAACGATGATCAAATTCAGACAAAGAAAAATGTAACGACAGTTGATGAACACGATCCACTTCATTATGACAGTGTATCACACAAGAACAAAAATGTAAAAACAAATGAAAAGAACGAAGGAATTGAAAATGTATAAAAAAGACCTCACAGACAGCTACAGAAGAAGGTCTAAGTAGCCTTGATGCACGATTAGAATCTAGCCGAATATCTAGTGAAAAAATTTCAAATGCATCTGAAAGCAATTTTGCAAACCCATTAGCATTTTTAGAAAATGCATTCCAAGATGTAGCTCTAATAGATATCACCACACAAAATATTGATGTAGAGATACCAATGGTCACAAGTGAAATGATTTCTGCATATGCAAACAAATCTCAAAACCGATTAAATGAACAAAAAAAGATATTAAAAGAACGAGAAGAATTAATATACTGATTGATATGATTATGTGGATGAAGACAAATTGATAATTTTACAGATTTAAAAGATGCTGTAAAAGAATTAAAAGATGAATTAAAAGCAGAATTACAAGACTCCTACAAATGAATGCAAAATGATATAGAAAAACTAAAAAATCAAATAAAACATGAAACAGATTCGGACAAAAAAGCACAATTAGAGGATGAATTAAATAAAAAAATATGAGCATTGAGTGAAATATTACCACTACAAAATAAAATAAATGCTATAGAAAAACTAAACAACAAATATGATTTAAGTATTTTAAATTGATTTGATTTACTAGAAAGAAAAGATGGAACATACTTAGTACAAGCTTGAAATATTCAAATAAATTGAGAGATATTACCAGTTGATATTTACTTATTATATAAACCCACAACTGGCACAAATGCTACAGCAACAGAACTAACACCATTTACTAAATGAATCAATTTAGAGACAAAGAAAAGATGATGAAAAATAGTCCTAAAATCAATATCTGCAAAAGGTAATAACGAAAAGATAGAAAATCCTGATTTATGAATCAAAGAATCAGTTGCAAATCAAAGTAGCAATCAATGTATAGATTTATTCCTAGGATGATGATTTGATGCTGCATTAAATTCATTTTTATCTATCGAAACTAATGCCAATGATTTAATAAATGCTGTAAAACAAAATCTAGAGACATTAGATCAATACAAAAAATTACCAACAAAATTATATGAATGGATACACATTTGAGATGAATATTTGTGAGAAATTTCTAGTTTTGTAAGTAGTTTCTTATGAACATTATCTATGTGGATGGAAACTAATGCTACTAGATATTCTCAATACGTAAATGCAATAATTACGATCATGACTACAATTGAAACATATCAAGCTATTATAAATCTAGCTGCGAATTGGAATGAAAAATGTAGCACATGTAGTAATGATAGTTATGATCAATTTACCTGTATCTTATGACTAATTTGTCCTGATGGAATTTTACCAGTATTACCATTACCTCCAATAAAAATTCCAAGTATATACATCGACTTATCTAATATAAATATATGAACAGAAATCAAATTACCAAAATTCAATTTCACTACTACTAGTATAGAATTACCAGAGCTACCAAATTTACCACATCCACCAAGTTTTGAAATAGATTTAGATTCCTTTGGTGAATTATGAGTAAATGCATTATGAAGTTTAATATGAGAATTATTAAATATAAATTGAAACTTAAATCTATGAAACATTCCATTGATACCCGAGCCACCTGAACTACCAGATTTACCTGAACTAGATATTGAAGCTGAAATGGAATTGCCAGTTATACCACCTGCACCAAAAATTCCAGAATTACCACATGAAATATCAGCTATCATTGATGCTGCAGAAGTAATGGAAAATATTTTATGTATCGTAAAAAAATTACCACTAGTAAATGAAACTTCATTGAAAGCAAAAATTGAACAACTAAGTCAAAGGACATATGAAGTACCATATTGGGATACAATGGATCAAACATTCAAAGAACGATGATGAAAAATATGATCATCATTAAAAGATAATCTACTAAAAAAATTCATGCCATATTTAGCTATTGATGGTTTTGAAGATATCAATGTCAAAGGATTTGATGTAAAACTAGAAACATATATCAATCTACAAGCAAATTTTGATGAATTATATGACTTTTTAAATGTAATGGTTTGAGAAGTAAATTGATATTCTAAAAAAGCTTGAGAATATGTTTCAAATTTCAACAACACAATATCAAATATATCGAATGATATAACTGTTGATTTACAAAAATGTATAAATAACCCTCTAGAGAATCCTGATTGTTTCAACTATTTCCAAATACCAAATGCTGCTCGAATTATCGAACAATACAATAAGAAAAAGGAACAAGTTGAATCATATAAAAAAACTATTCAAGAATGATTTACATGAATAAACACAAAAAAGCAAGAGATTTCAGACTTGACAAATAAAATTGAAAATATTGAAAGTGATATAGATGAAAAAGAAAAAACAATAAATAGATATGAAGAAAAAATCAAAGGATATGAAAATAGAATAGAATCCGCTAATAGTAGGATAATAAAAGACACATTGTCTATCCAAGTAAATGCTTATAGACGCATAATAAAAGAAATCGAAAATGAAATATCCGAACTCAATGAAACATTGAATATTGACAATAAAAAATTAACTATCATAACTAACGCATATTGACCTATCATAAATGAATACGATAATATTATGGCCCAATATAACAATATATATGAAGAATATCAGGCATTAACTACACAAATTAATGAATTAAAAGACAGTTTAACTAATGCTATCAGTAATATATCCAGTGGTGCAAATTCAATAATAGATCAAATCTGAAATTTATGAAATGAAATACAATCCAATTCTGACTTATTTGAGCAGAAACAAACAACAAAAAGGACACAAAGATACAACAATCTACAAGACCTATACCAAGAAATAGAACCATTGTGATATGTCGACTACAACAAAGATACAGTATCCGAAAATACACAAATATTGACAGATGCTTTAAATAATATTAAATGAAAAACTGATGACAAATCAATAATCAAAGATGTTAATTCTTATTTAAAACTAGTTCAAAGTGATTCAAATATTTATGCTAATACAGATAGTCTAAATAATATACAAAAAGAATATTCTACTATATTAGCTCAATACAAACAAAACACACAAGAAATAAAAGAATTAATTTCTCAAGATTATGATAAATTCTTGTATGCTATTGCCAATAATGACAAAAAGTTAGTTAATAATGACAATATTGATATCAAATTGTCTAGTCCTCTATTCACAATGGATAAAAACGTAAAAAATACATTATCAAATTCTGATAATATATACAAAATGTTCCTAGATTATTATGATGATAATCTAAATGGATACATAAACGCACTAGACAACAATACTCCTAATGATTTGAATATGGATGAAGCTGTTTACAATATGAACAAAGATTATCTTTATGAGATTAAAGAAAAGAGCAAATTAGCCTATGCTGCTATAGACAATGAAGATATAAAAGCAAAATCTAACGACGAAAAACAAAACAATATTTTATTATCACAAACAGTAACTCCTATATGAAATAATTGAAATTCTAATTCATCAAGTTCATCTACATCATATATAAATCTATCAACATATTTCGATGGACAAATCCTATCTACACCAGAATGATGATTTATGCTAGCAAATTCAGATTTCACAAAAGAATTCCAAGATCAAAGCATAATGGTTGATATAAACAAGGATAACAAAAACGACTTAATATTGCGAGATGATCATGAAATTTATATAAAATACAGAGACAATAATTCAAATTACAGTAACACAAACTACAATAATGGATATTATATGTATCATATTACATCATATGATGATCTCGTAAATGATAGTGACGATTGATATATCTCAATAAAGAAAAATTTAATTGATACACATCAAATAAAAATCAAATTATGGGATGATAATCGAGAAGTAAAAAACTTTAAATATGCTTGATGAGATTTTGACAATATTACCATATCATGGACAAATAGTAATACTCTATGAGATACTACAGATTGATACTTAGTAAAATTAATCCATAGAGCAGATTTATTCAACGATAAAGAAGTAATAGTAAACAATTCAAACAAATGAACTTTTGATAAAAAATACATAATCGTATTACCAAAATGAACAAATACTGAATGAATGAAAATATCTCTAGACAATTGAGATACCGTCAATGTACTCAGTGATGACATATTTGATATCAACTACTACAATGAAAATACTGAAACTATCAATTTATTAATCACAGATATTCCTAGGAATTGGCAGTATTCAGAGATATACACATTAAAATTACAATGAGATAAATATACAATAAATAGTAGTTCAAGTAATCAAGTCGTATGATGACCACAAATTATAGCTGATGATGAATGACCAGAAGCTGAAATCGAATTCTATAGGCCAAGTACAGATACTACAATAGACGACGGATGACTATTTGAATGATATGTCAGCACAAATTATACACTAAAAGCTTACTGGGAAGATAATGCACTAATAGACTCTATATGGATCACAGATGAGGATGGTATCATATTAAATAAAATAGACCATATTTTTGCCAAAACATGATATATTGAATTATCTGGATTAAAATTCAATGAAGTTGGAGTTAAACATTATTATTTTGTTTGAACAGATATTAATTGAAATACAAGCAGTGAAGATATCACACTTACAATTAAGATACCAAAAATAGAAATCACAAACATATGGAAAGAACTAAATAGTACAAATAATATGAATATCCCAACATCAATAGAAGCGACATTGGATCATGATCTAGATGAAGGTATTGTGCAATTTTTGAGAGAGAGAAACCATATCCGAAGTATATTAACATGAACAAAATCATGAATAAAGACAGATAAATACAATCTACAACCAAATCAAACAATAATCACATGACAATATTACGATTTTGGTGAAGATATTGGTATTTACTTAAGCAACTGAGATCTTGCTGCAAAAATCAATCCAAAAAATTGAAAAATATCAATAGAACATGGTTATGAAAATATAATATCTATTGAAGTTGATTATTGAAATCACTATCCAATAATAAAAATATCAGAAAACAACCAAGAGACATTAATGTTATTACAATTAGACAGCAAAGAATTAGTAGATGTAAGAGCATTTGATGATCTAAAAATCAAAAAAATCAATTGAAATCAATTCAATATATTTAATGGAGGTACTTCTATCATAGAAAACAATGAAATTTTAATGTATATTTCTCCAACTGGTCAAATATACACAGATCACTATTTATATTGAGATTATTCATTTAACGACAAGGAATGAACTGTGATTTATTCATTTAAAAAGAACAAAAAATGAGATACATTATGAGAAATAGAATTTAAAATAAAAAATATTTTATGAGAATAAAATATTGAAATCTCACATAAAATTCATTATATGATTTATATATCTAAAAAATTTATTATATTAAACAACATGAAAAAGATACTTTGCTTTATATTATCCATATTTACCCTATACTTAGGGACTGCATTTGCAATCAACACGGGGACAAATGATTGTTCAGTCTTAAACATACAGGATTGAAATTATACATCCTTGCCAAAATGAAAATACACAAGTATAATGCCAGAAGAATCTTTTAAAAAAGTTTTTGATAATCTGAGAGCTGCTTGCTGTAAATGGGAAATACATAATTATTGCGATGGCATAAATATCGAATGAAATTTTCCTGACTCTGTATTTTTATTTGACCATCTATTGGATGTATATCTTAGGAGATTAGATGCCAAATGACAAGATGACAATTGAGAAGACTTGATGTATTGACTTCAAGCCGATGAAAAATGAAAAGAACGAAGAGATGCTATATCTGATATTTGAAACAATAGTGAGGGGACTCCTCCACTGCAAATAAAGCAACTATACGAAAAACATCGGAAATGAAATATATATTTACCAAAATATAATGATGATCTAGTACAAAAAGATATGACATCCTGGAAAAGCTCAATATCATGAGAAATAAAAAATTTCACAGAATGGACATTAATAGATAGATACAACAATGCTTGCGATATCATTACATACATATATTTAGACATCACAAACAACATGACAACACTAAACATTTCAGATTCAGATAAACAAGCAAAACTAAAAAACATATATAATTCATGTACCAACCTAATAAATAATAGAATTTCATCTGAAAGAGTTTTCACAGAAGCAATAGCTCAAAACAAATGAAATTCATTCTTAGACAATAATATTGATGCTTATTTAAATGTTTATTTTCTAAACAATCACCTATCAAGTTTACAAAGTGTAATACATAATCGACAAAATGCATTTGCTGAAATAGTTAAGTCTATCAATAACTTAACAAAAAAATGTAGTTAATTAGTTAATTTATTTATTTATTATCAAAAATGAAAAAACTGTTATTTTATATAATATCTTTGGGACTCTTTATTTGATTTAGTTTTGCACAAGAAACTGCTTTAGAAATTATACCAAAATGATGAAATAACGTAGCAACAGCCGTAACAGAGATTAGAAGCGGATGACATGTACGAGACGTATACAAAGAAAAAGCAAATTCCAACATGACATTATGAGACCAATTCGCAAGCTGAATAATGACTCGAGATACAATATTAGATTATGCAGCATATTTAATGAAATTTATTAGTCAATTAGCTTTATTATCTGGGGCTGTAATGTTTATCATATATTGATATAAAAAAGCTATTGCAGATGGTAAAGCAACATCAACAGCGTTATTACATGTCATTTTGTGAATTTTTGTTGTAATATTTTCATATGTAATAATAAGAACAATATGGTATGCATTCATCGCATAATATAAAGCAATACATTATAAATAAAAAAGACTCATTTATCTGAGTCTTTTTTTATTTAAATTTTTCATTGTCTTCTTGCAGTTATCCTCTCCAATTCTGTCAAATATTTCTTTCTAATACGGATTGATTGCGGTGTTATTTCTACTAATTCATCCAATCAGATATATCACAAAGCATCTTCCAATGACATATGGCGAATTGGTTTCAATATCATTGCTTCATCATTTCCACTATTTCTTACTGATGTTTGTTGTTTATTGATTGTAAGATTTACTGTCATATCTCATCATTTCAAATGTTCTCATACAATCATTCATTCGTATATTTTTTGAGCTGGATCAATGAAAATTGGTCATCTTTCTTGTAATTTAAATATTCAGTAATTCATCGCTGTTCATGTTGCTGATGAAATCATTGATCAAACATCTCTTTTTTTGATTTCTCATTTCCAATCTTCATAGTGAGAAAAAGATGAATACATAATTCACTCTCATCTTGTCATCAATGTAAAATCTCATCTAAATCACAATAATCATCTAGTAGGCACTTCAAATTCTATTGTACTCATACCATCTTTTGATTTCAAATCTTTCATCAATCATTTACGATTTGATATTGCTTCTATTATAGTTCATGATAAACCATCTTCAACTGTAATTACTACATTTTCTATTGGCTCTTGTTTTTTTCCATCAACTTCTCTAAATATTACTTGAGGTGCTCATACTTGTATTTCTCGTCATTCTCTACGAATACTTTCTATCAATACAGATAAATGCATCTCTCCTCTACCTGAAACCATAAATTTTCAATCTTCTATTTCTACTTTTAGACCCACATTTGTCTCTGTCTCTTTTTCCAATCTTTCCGCTAAATTTCTTGTAGTCATATATTTTCATTCTTTACCAGCAAAAGGAGAATCATTTACCAAAAATTCCATTTTTAATGTTGGTTCATCGATTGTAATAGCTGGCAATGCTTGTACATCTCATGTTCATATTGTTTCTCAAACAAATATAGAAGGGATTCAACTAATTGTAATAATATCTCCACAATTTGCTTCTCATGTTTCTATTCTTTGTAATCATAATGTTGAAAATACTTTTCAAATTTTTCATGTCCTTGCTGTACCATCATTTCATATTACAGTCACAGTCTCTCAAGCTTTTACAGATCATTCATATACACGACCAATTCACATCCTTCATAGATATTCATCATATGTCAAATTTGCTATCTGCATACGAAATGGTAATTCAGGATGATTTGGTGCTAATGGAACATATTTTAATATTGCGTCAAATAGTGGTGTCATATCTTTTTTTTCATCTTCAAGAGAATTCATAGCATATCCAGATTTTGCACTTGCATACAAAATTGGGAAATCACATTGCTCATCAGTAGCTCAAAGTGAAATAAACAAATCAAAAAGCATATCAATCACTTCTTGTGGTCTAGCTGTTGGTTTATCTATTTTATTTATCACAACCATTGGCTTTAATCACAATTCCAAGGCCTTCTTTAGCACAAATTTTGTCTGTGGCATTGGTCATTCATAAGCATCAACAACTAATATAACAGAGTCTATCATCCTCAAAACACGCTCTACTTCACTACCAAAATCTGCATGTCCTGGTGTGTCTACAATATTTATCCTTGTACCTTTATACTCTATAGCTGTATTTTTTGAATAAATCGTAATTCCTCTTTCACGCTCTTGGTCATTACTGTCCATAACCAAATTTGCATCATCCATTTTTTTCAATGTTCATGATTGTTTCAAAAGTTGATCAACTAATGTAGTTTTTCCATGGTCAACATGAGCAATAATTGCGATATTCCTAATTTCCATACTTACAAAATTATCAATAAAAAAACAATTAATAATTTATTTTATCACTTTTTTTCAAAGAATAAACAAAATTGTTTGAAGTGAATTATAATTTTTTCATATAAAAATACAAGAAAAAGCTTTTTCAAAGAGACACAAATATAAAAAATAATCTATTGAGAAATCTATCAATAAAATTACAATACCACAAGTAAAAATTTTATTGTCTTAATAATTGAAAATTATGAATAGACCAGTAATTGTGGCTCCTGGAGGATCTTATGAAAAAGCTGTAATAGCAAGTAAATACGGAGCTGAAGATGTATATATTTGAGTACCTTTTACATCTCTCAGGATGAGACAAAATAAAGTCAAAGATTTTTCTGAATTAAAAAAAACCATAAATGCTCTACATCAAAATGGTTCAAGAGCACTTTTGACTATGAATATTTTTCCTAGAAATTCTGATATAAAAGTTTTTGAATCTGTTAGTGAACAAATTGCTGATACAAATCCTGATGCAATTATTTTTTCAGATCCATGAACTTTTAATGTTTTAAGGAAATATTTCCCAAATACACATCTACATCTAAGTACACAAGCGTCTACTCTAAATTATGAATCAATCAAATTTTGGAGAGATTTATGAGTAAAGAGAATCGTATTGGCTAGAGAATTACACATCAACGAAATTAAAGAAATCAAAGAAAAAGTACCAGAAATGGAATTAGAAGTATTCATCCATTGAGCAATGTGTATGTCTTATTCTGGTAGATGTGTTTTGTGAGATTATATGAATTGAAGACAAGCAAATAAATGAGAATGCTCCCACAATTGTAGATTTAAATACAAAGTACGATTGGAAGAAGAAAAAAGACCTGGAAAATTATTCCAAATGGAATGAGATGAAAATTGAACACACATTTTGTCTTCAAAAGATCTCTGTACAATTGATAGATTAGCAGAACTCATGCCTTATGTAGATGCCATGAAAATCGAGTGAAGAAGTAAATCTGAATTCTATGTATGAGCTATGGTAAAAGCATACAAACACGTTAGAGATTGTATCGTAGATGGAAAAGAAATCGATCCAGAAATCAAGTCATTAGTTGAAAAAATTCCACATAGACCATATTGGGATTGATTCTTATTCAATCAATTACAAGATTACCCAGAATGAGAAGTAGAATGACGAGATAATGTCATTTCGAAGGAACAAAGAGACTGAGAAATCCACAACATTAATAATAGATTTCTCCCTTCGGTCGAAATGACAAATACAAAATGAGATATCGTTACTAGTACAAATTTAGCTAGTCCATGACCAACATTCTGTAGAAATTATTTCTGAATTTTCTGAGAAAATTTTATCGAAAAAGATGGAAAAAAATATTACGAATTCACACCAAAAGAAGTAATAGAAAGATGAATGGAACTAAAATATCTATCTGCAAACGAAGTTTCAACTTTAAAAATAGTAGATATTGTCAAAGAAAATTGAAAAGAATTAGAATCAGCAAATTGTAATATGTCTAAAGTATATGTATTGACAGACAAAGACATAAATGGTCGAGAAATTTTGTATGAATAATAAAATATACTATTTATATAATCAAAATTAAAAAATGTCTAAAAAAATAGTTGCCATTTGATGATGAGAAAATTGAAGAGAAAAAAACTGAGTTAATCTTCCATATGAAACATGACCAATGGATCAAGAAATTATAAGGCTGACCGGGAAACAGCATCCAAACTTTCTATTGTTAGCTCACGCCCAGCCATTACCAAATCAAGAATTCTATTTTAGCACTATGAGAGATATTTATAGTGGTAGATATGGATGTGAATGTAAAGATCTAAAAAGTGACAAACTAACAGACAAAGAATATGTTCAGAATTTAATAAATTGGGCAGATATTATATATGAATGATGATGAGATACATTGACTATGATAAATCTCTGGAAAGAAACATGATTTGATAAAATTCTAAAAGAAGCATGGGAGAATGGAAAAGTAATGTGTGGAGTCTCAGCATGAGCTAACTGCTGGTTTAAAGAGTGCTCAAGCGACTCATTGAAGATACTAAAATGACCAGACCAACCATTAATCTGACTAGAATGTCTCTGATTCGTGAATGGGTTATATGTACCACATTGCGATGAACCAGGTAGACAGGAAAGTGTAAAGGAACTATTAAAAGAAAAATCTGACGAAATTTGATTGTTATTTTCAAATTGCGCAGCTTTAGAAATAGTAGATAATGAATATAGAATGATAAAAAGTGATGCATCAAATCATCCTGCTAAAATAGCTTATTGAAAAAAGGCATATCGAAATAATGATGAGTTCATAATAGAAGATGTTGAAACAGATGATTTTAAAAAATTATCTGAATTATATTCAAGATTATAAATATTTAATTAATTTAATATTTTGATTAATTGGAGTTAAGTGCGTTTTTTGTGCATATTTTTAAAAGGAGTTGAAAAGAACCTAAAAGTACAAACTGTAATATCTCCAAAGTTATATTATGACAAGCAAAGACATAAATGGTCGAGAAATATTGTATGAATAAAGTAAGAAAAAATAAAAACCACGTTTTTTTCAATACCTATATCTCTAAAACAATATTTTCTCAATCTACATCTACAAATTCTAACCTATAAGCAGTAAGTTGCATAGGTTTTTTATTTTCATTTCAATACAAATAATCACCAAGAATTGGTAATCAATGATTAGAAAGATGATAACGAATTTGATGTGTACGTCATGTCAATATTTCCAAGCTTAAATCCACCAAATCTCATTTTACTTCAAAATCAATTATTTTTGTTACTCACATCTTCACAATACAATTTGGCACTTTTGGCACAACATTTTCTCTGATATAATATGGCAAATTTCAACTTATTTTTTCCAAAAAAGCATCTCATAATGCCGTAATTTCACTAGTCGCTCTATAAAATTTTCTAAATTTAATTTCTCATTCAATATCCTCCAAAACATCTCAATTTTCAGCCACTAAACCACTTTTTTGTTGAAACAATTCTTTGAAATAAGCTAATCATCTTTCTGTTTTTGCTACAATCATCAATCAATCAGTATCTTTATCCAATCTATGAACTAATCAAGCTCTAATAAAATTTCCAACTGTTGGTAAATCTTTAAATCTATGATACAAAAATCAAACAACCGATGGTAAACTCACATCCCAAATACTATTTGGATGGGAAAGAACTCATTTAGGCTTGTTAATCACAAGATAATCTTGTTTTTCTAAAACAATAGGGATATCAATATCTGGAGTTTCATCCAAAATTATTGGTGATAAATATCTAGAAAGATCATCAATCTCAACATTATCATTATTTTTTAGTTTATATGACTTTTTTATCACTTTTCAATTTACACAAATTCATCATCTAGAAATAATATGTTGAAAAAAATTTCTTGAATAATCAAATTGAGACACCAACCAAGAATCAA
>JAZUKX010000093.1:0-1950 GCA_045643505.1 Candidatus Absconditabacterales bacterium
TAATTTACATATAAAAAATAACATAATTGTCTCTAAAAATATAGTCAATAGTCGTGATTCAATAAACTGAATGAAATAATTATTGTTTGGTCCTATTTTTTTTAAAGATATTTTTGTCACTCAAGCAGTATTAGTAACTGGAGTTTCATCTGTCTCTATATTTATCAAATCTAATTCATATCAGCTATCATTTACGGCTAATCTATATGTATCGTTTTCATATGTTTTATTTGATCTATCCGAAACATATCCTCAATTTACATTTATCGCATCAAATTTTCATACAGTTTCAAATCATAGTAAATTTTCAACATATTGTTTATTTTCTTTTAACTTTTGATTTAATTCTTCTACATTGATTGTTGAATTCAATAGTATGGGTGTTGCCGTACCAAACTGATAATGGTGTGGCAGACATTCTCATGCTACAACTTCGTAGAAATAATCCTCTCATGGAGCTGTTTGTACACGAATTACTAATTTGTATCATGATACTGAATCTATGTTTTCTATTTTTACACATCTAGAAAAAGAGTGACTATTTTCTGGTATCATATCTGCAAAAGCAAATCTTCATATACAAACAATACTAAACAAAAATAAAAATAATTTATTAATTTTTTTCATGGTAATAATGTTTCGATAAATGTTTTGTTTATTATTTTTTTATTCTTCTAATTCAATATTTTCTTGTTTTTTGATTATACATTTTTACAAGATAAACTGTTTATATAAAATAAGTATATATTATATGAAATTATCAAAAAATTTTAAGATTTTATCATCGTATGGATTTAGTCATGCAGTGATAGATTTTGTATGTGCAAGTGTGGTTATGTCAATCTATGCACGATGATTTTTGAAATGAATTCCTATGTTTTATGCAATACTTATTTACAATATTTTAGCTTTTTGATTACAAGCATTATTCTGACATCTTGTCGATAAATATAAATGTCCAAAATTATCAGCATTGCTATGATGTGGATTTGTAGCATTATGAACTATTTTACTTTATTTCTGTCCATGGGCTGCTGTAATATGTGTATGAATAGGAAATGCATTATTTCACGTGTGAGGTGGTGTAATTTGTATCTCTACAAATCCAGAAAAAGCAACTCCTTCATGAATTTTTGTCGCTCCATGAGCATTGGGATTATTCTTTGGGATTATGCTTGGTAAGAGTGGAAATTTTGTTTGGTGGTATGGTATTGTCTTATTGTTGGTTTCTGTTGTGTTTATGTGGTTAAGTTCAAAAGATCACAACACATACAATATAGTAAAACAATTTGCTGAAAAACAAAAAAACAATCAAATTAAATTAAAAAATATTATTATTGGTATTGTTCTATTACTTTTAATTTCGATTGTGATTCGTTCATTTGTTTGATTTATCGTATCATATAGTTGGAAAGTATGACTATTTGCAATAATGTTTACAGCATCTATCGTTTTATGAAAATTCTTTTGATGAATTATTGCTGATAAATTTGGTCGAATTCGTGTCTGAGTTCTGTCTTTGATATTATCTTTACCTTGTTTATTATTGGGTGAACAGTCTATAATATGTTGAATGGTTTGAATATTTTTGTTTAACATTACAATGTCAATCGCTCTCGCAGCATTAATCAAGGCAATGCCAAATAGATGGTGATTGGCTTTTTGACTTTTGTGTATGGCATTGTTGGTTTGAGCATTGCCATCGTTGCTTGGAATAAATTTTGATGATATAAAGAATATTTTATTGATTGTATTGATAGGAATTTCAAGTGTGGTTTTGTATGTATCTTTGGAAAAATTAAATATAAAAAAATAAGTAATTTTCTGAGTGTGGACTTCTCAGCTAAAGCCTCGAAATGACGGGATATGTGTCATTTCGAAGGAGCAAAGCGACTGAAAAATCCATGGTGTCGGATGTGGATTTCTCACATACGTTCGAAATGACTGGAG
>JAZUKX010000094.1:0-4872 GCA_045643505.1 Candidatus Absconditabacterales bacterium
ATTTTTTAAATTCATCGATTAGTAATTATTCTAATGTTAAATTGTTGTTTAATACAAAAAATAATGCTACTTGTATGAATTTGTATTCGTTTAATGATCTAGAATTACTTAAATTTGTTTCAGATTTTTGAATAAATTGTAAAATAGATTCAATTTCTAATTGAATCTCGGTTGATCAAAATACATTAAAAGAATTGGTAATGCAATTTTCTCAGTATATTATTTATTGAGCATTTTTACAGAATAAGGTAGAGGAGTTGTCTATTCGTAAAAAACTTTTAAAACCTGTTAATCGTGGTTTAATTATGAGAAAAATTGTGTTGTCTTTTAATGAGAAACGCCAGATGTTGCTTACTCAAAAAATTATTGAATTAATGGCTGTAAAAGAGTGTGCAATGGTTTAAATTAGTTGTGCGATTATAAAATAAAAGTTTTGTCCTAAAAAGCATAACAACTTGAATTTGTTGTGCTTTTTATTATTCTAAAAAAACATGTTTTTATTTTTTATTTTTTTTTATGTGATTATTCTCTGTTTCGGAAAAGAATTTAATAATACAAGAATATTCTAAAAATCCTGTTAGAAATTATCCTATGGATGATTGTACTATAAAATATCATGAGTGAAATTTTATTTGTGGTGATGATATTAATGTCTATTTGGTAATAGCTGACAAAAAAATAAAAGATTATTCTTATGATTGAAATTTGTCAAATGTGTCTATGGCATCGGCATGATTCTTGTCAGAATTTATAATTTGAATAAATATAGAAGAAATATTTAATTTTGATTATAATTTTTTGGTAAAAAATGGATTTGAAGTATCTAATAAAAGAAAAAGAGCTTCTGTATTACCTATTTTGGCACTAAGAAATGCAGTACATGAGTTTCTGTGTGATTGAAAAAAAGAGGATTTTGATGATCTCATTGTGGAGTAGACAAAAGTAGACATATAAAAAATAGACAAAAATTGTCTTGAAATGTGTAGACAAATTTGTATATAATATTTTACATAGATTATTTATCTATCATGAAGAAACGGTTTAAACATTTGTTTGCTAGCATATTTGTAAATGGGTTGATATTGTTTTTGATAGACACTTATTTCCCAAATATCTTTGCAGTAGAGTCTACTGTCTATTGATTAGTTATTACATATGCTATTTTGGCAGTGTTGTTATGGTTCATTAATTCAGTTATGAAAAGAATATTAGATGTGTTGACGATACCATTGAAATATCTAACATTCTGAATGTCTGCTATGATCATAGATATGATTATGTTGTATCTTTTCCAGTTTGTGATAAATTGATCTTGATTATGAGTTACGATACAACTTGGATCTATTTTAGCAGTATTGGTTTTATCTTTGTTTTTATGACTTGTTGCTTTTTTACTTAAAAAAATATTTTAACAAAATGAGACAATGAAAATTGATTTATTTGGTTTTGGCTTTGGCTTTGTTCGTTGCATTAATGGTGCCAATTTTTCAAAATATGATGTATCCAGTAAGAGTTATGTTCTTTAAGTATATGGATTTTATTTCGATGTATATGGTTTTGGTCCCATTGTCAATGGTTGATGGTGCTTTGATAGCATTGTATGTAAGATCGTTACTGACGGATGTAACAAGACAATGAGCAACTAAATTTGATTTAAAAGATTAATTATTTTATATTTTATTAATTTAAATGGCAAAGACGTATTCTGTTACAAGAGAAAGTGCAGCAAGTGTTTTATGAATATCTACTAGGACAATAGATAGATATATAAAATCTTGAAAATTAACATATAAAAAAATTGCAAACAAAGTATTATTAGCAAAAGAGGAAATAGATGAATTACAACAGGATTTCTCGGCTTTGCATAATGATGATATAGCTACTACTGAAGTAGTTCACCAATCTTGAGTAACTGCAGTAAATCCAGCAATTGAAAAAGTTGTAGAAGAAAAAATAGATAAGTTTATGCTTATAGTAACTGAGAAAGATAAGCAACTTGAAGATAAAAATAAAGTAATTTTTATGTTGCAGCAAAGAGTTTGAGAATTGGAAGAAAAATTAAAGACTATGGTTGCTTTGCCTGATTATACTAGAGAAAAACAGGAAGCTTTAGTTGAAAAACAGAAATTAGAGGAAAAAATTAGCGATCTTCAATGAAAGATTAAAACAGAGAAAAGCAAGAGCTTAGTGTTTATTATTGTTGCTTTGTTGATAATTGTTGTTGCAATATTTATGTTATTATCAGATTGACTATAAAAACTGTTTATAAATATAATAAAAATTCCATCAATTGATGGAATTTTTTTTGTTTACGAAATCCTTATATAAAGTTGTACTAATTCTTGGCACTTCTCATAAGCATAATAAGTACATATCATTTTAGTTCTTGCATGTCTGGATCTGTATTAGTAATAATTCATTCTTTTTTTAATTTGTCCATGTGTGTTGAATAATAATTTTCTGTTCAGTCTTGTAAACCATAAAGCATTCTTGATAGAGCAGTGACGAATTCAGATCTAGGGACTAAGTCAAATGGTCTATAACTATCTATTCAAATACCCATAATTCATAATTGATATGCTAATTCTATGGCTCAATTATATTTTTCGTTTAATTCTTTAGTGATATCTTTGTATTTAGGGACTATTTTATTAGCAGGGACTTTTCATAAAATATTTATAGCATATTGAGATAACATTTTAGCCATAGCAATCCTTGTTAATCATCATTTTACAGTAGATTCTTCAAGATTGTCTAAGATGTCTATTCAATTCTGTAATGCAAATTCATAAGCTAATTCTAATTCAGATTTTGCACTTTTGTGCTCTTTTTTGTCTCCAGTATCTACAATATTTTTGTGGTGACCACCTCAACCAGAATGTGAAGGAGTAGGTTCAAATATGGCTTGAATTGATACATCTTCGTCAATCATCTCAAATCAATTATCACTTATTTCAATATTATTTTTTGTTTGCCATTTTTTGAATCTGTATCAATTTTTAGGAGTTGCAGTTAAAGTAATATGTTCTCAGAATCGAGCTTTTGTACGGCTTGTATTTACAGTTCAATAATCCTCATTATTTGAAGTAACATTAATCACAAATGGGTCATTTCAAAAATGACAATCATAAAACCAAATTCATGAATCAAAATATTCTCAGTCTAACCAAGTAAAACGATCGAAATAATATAATATAGATGTGTTTTCTCATATGGTATAATTTTCATCTATTTCCATGTACATTTTTAAAGAATATTCGGCTGATGTATTGAAAATATGTTCAGGATCCTCAACTTTAACCCAATCTCATCAATCTCAAATAGTTTCATCATAAACATATATTTCATAATTTTTTAATGTAATATAGTTCTTATTGAATTTTGGATTAAAGACATAATCTCAAAATTTTGTTCAATCTTTTGGTAAACTTCATGTAAGAGTTAATTCATCAATTGTTTCTTTCCCTACAATACTTCCAGTTAAATAACTTCGTATACTATATTCTTTATCATCTTTTTGGTATATTATTTCAACTTTACCAGTATATAATCCAACATTGAGTCATCTTTTCATAGTTATTGTTGCTACATCAGCAGCTTCTTTTTGTCATAATGTTGTATAAAGTGTATAATCTAATATTTCAAATATTTCATTTATATTTGGATTGTCAGATGTATCTAGTTTTATCTCTTTTATTTCTATGTCTGAATCTGTTGGATTTATTATAGTAATTATTTTTTTATCTACATTTTCATATCACCATTCAATTTGTCAGAAATCAATACTAGTTCAAGTGACTTCAAAAATATTATCTATTGGGATCGCATTAAGAATAATCAAACCAGTTATTTGATTTGTTTCTTTGCCAAACTCTTCTCAATATCAAATAATTAATTCTTCTGTATGTTGTCATTCATCTAAAATACCATTGTATTCTATAATACCATGATCTTCACTTTGAATTTCTCATTTAAATATAGGTTTTATGCTTAAAATATCAGTTACAGATATTGATGTCATAACAACTCTTTTATCTGTATCGTTTCTTATTATGACAGGTTGTCTTTTTCTGTGTTTATATCAAGCAATTATATCATTAAAAATTATATCATCTACAAAAACTCAATCTTTTTCAAAATCTGGTTGGATAATGTCTAATGTATATGAACCTGTTGCAGTATATCGTTCTGTGTTATCATTTTTTTGATAAGTAAAAATTATTTTACCTGTGTATTTTCATGTTGGTAGTTCTTTATCATATTCTATTTTAGCAATACATGCATTATCTCATCAACAGCTTATTATTTGTGCATGAATCATATCTTCATATTCTGGATTATCAGGCTTTAATGTTAATGTTGGTGCTTTTACAATATCGTTATTTGTTGTTATTGACATACTTATTCCTTCAGAAGGATATGATCAGCTATAATTGACATCTTCAATAATAACTTCATAATCTGCAAAACTAGCTCATATTCAAATAATAAAGCTAATGACTAAAAAAAATAACAACTTAAATTTCATTTTATTCAACATATCTTATAAACAATAAATAAAATATGTTTTTTTATGCTATAAATCGTTTAATCTATTTCAACTCAAAAAAATATATTCATCTTTACTTTTTATAAACATATTGTATTTTATGGACAGTGAAGGGGATGTGTATATAGAAATGTTTAACGTATTGCTGAAATTGTTTTTAAAGTTTGGAATAATTCTAAAAAATCTCGATATTGAGCTTATGAAACGTAAATAACAAATTTGTCTCTCCTGTAATTTGGAGAAGTCATTTTTTATTATGAAAATTTAGATTATAAGGAGATGTATATGATTAGAATTTTGGAAATAATATATTGATAAAAATA
>JAZUKX010000095.1:0-5006 GCA_045643505.1 Candidatus Absconditabacterales bacterium
TAGTAATTATTCGACCCCGGGGTTTTTGGAGATACGATACTATTGAAAAATATATACAAAACTATAAAAATAATAATGTATATTTATTATCGAATGATATTTCATGACAAATAAGTATTCAATAAGATTTTATAAAGATAAAGAAGTGAGAGCTATTTGGGATGATGAAAATTCCAAATGGTGGTTTTCTGTAGTTGACGTAATATGAATATTGAATAATGAAAACGATTATACAAAGATTCGTAATTATCGAAAATACTTAAAAAACAGATTGAAAAAAGAAAAATCTCAAGTGGTTAGTGATACTAACCAGTTCAAAATGATGGCTCCAGATGGGAAAATGCGTATGACTGATGTTTTAGATTGAGATTGAATTGTTGTATTAGCTAAAAATTTTCCAAATAATAAAGCTACAGATTTTTTGGATTGGTTTTTGTACAGTGAAAATAGTATTGACTGACAAAGTAGGAAAAAAGCTTATGCTTTGTTTGAATCAAATCTAATCAAAGATGAAGACGTTTGAACTGTGAAGTCATTGAAGCAAATCCATGCTTATTTATTCTGATGATTATATGATTTTGCATGAAAAATTAGACAAAAAAATATATCAAAATGAGGTTTTAGATTTGCTACAGCTGAATTTTTGGACAATTCTTTGCTCAAAATAGAATCTATGCCTGAAAATACTTTTGATGAAATTATGAATAAATATATTGAAATGAATATAGCTCATCCATTTATGGAATGAAATTGAAGAACAACTAGAATTTGGATAGACTTTATATTCAAAAAAAAATTAAAAAAATGTGTTGATTGGAGTAAAATCAACAAAAATGATTATCTAAATGCAATGATTGAAAGTGCCTGAAATCCGACAAAGATAAAAATTTTGGTCAATTGAGCATTGACAGACAAAATAAACGATAGAGATGTATTCATGAAATGAATTGACTATAGTTATTACTACGAAGAATAAATGAGCTGTTTTATTTCTTTGAATATTTTTTAATTCGTTTAATACTTTCATCAAATAACATATTCATTCATCATTCTAAAAATCTGTGATCAGCTCATGAAATTATTATTAATTCTTTAGGTTTTTTTGCATATTCATAGTATTTCTTTGCTGTGCCTCATAATCATTTTTCTGCTCAAATTATTTTTATTGGAATCTTTATTTCTGAAATTTGCTTTAAAAATATTTGTTCAGACATTTGAAAATCTTGGTATAATTTTTCACTAATGTAATGCTTATATCAATCTCACCAATCAATATAATGTTTTCAATTATCATCTAGATAGACATCACTGAGCAATTGATTTCAACCAATTGAAGAATCTCGCATCAAAATTCACGAAACAAATTCATGATTAACGTACAAATTAGCAATTCATCAATAACTATGTCAGACTAAAAAAATCTTTTCATATCATAGTTTATGACAATAATTTATAACTTGATTTACATCATCAATATTATCTTGTAATGAAACTTCATTTAATTTTCTTTCTTTAGGCAAATCTCAATAAAGATTAAATCTGATAGTTGAATAGTAATTTTTATTAAAATATTTTTCAGACCTAACAAAAATTTCTTCATTTTGACTACTAGTTAATCAATGAACAAAAATAATAATTCATTTTGAATTTTGTATTGAGTTATATGTATATGATGTAGAAAGTGGAAAATCCATAACTATTAATTGTGTGATAATTTATGCGTATCATTTATTGATTTATTGTACAAAATCAATAATTATCGAATTATTATGAATAAAAAATCAAGCAGCAATAGAATAATTTTTGTTGATTTTAATGGAGTTATCTCTTATAAAAATTTTTGGTATACATTAGAAAAAAATGATAAAACAGCTTATAACAATATAAATCAAACTCTTTTTGTAAGCAATTTTGAATTAGTAAAAAGTTGGATGTTAGGTAAAAATACATCTCAAAAAATTTGTGAATATTTATCATTAAAGTTAAGTTTAGATTATGATTATATTTATAATTCCTTAGTTGAAAGTTGCAAAAAGATTGACTTATCTATCAATATAAAGAATGCTTTACAAAGGCTGAAAGAGCTTTATAAAATAATATTAGTAACTGATAATATGGACTGTTTTTCTGATTTTATAGTCAAATATAATTCTGATTATTTCCAAATTTTTGATGATATTTTTAATTCATCAGAGAATGGATATTTCAAAAATGAGGTTTATTTTAAATTTATAGAAAAATATAATACTAAAATAAATTTATCATATCTAATCGACGATTCAATTAAAAATTGTGAAATATTTAATAATCTTTGATGAAAGGCATTTAATGTTAAATGAGAAACGGAAGTCTTACAAGTACTCAAATGAATATAAACATAATATTTAATTATTAAATTATCATGGAAATTTATCAAATCATATCTAAAGATGCTTTACGAACAGAGCTGATAAATTATGCAAGCAATTGTACTCGAGAAGCATGACCGATCTTAGCTAAAAAGATGAAAGAGAATGATTTTTTAGATTGGGAAAAAAATTTTGTGATAATTGAAAATAATTCTATTGTATGATATTGTACATTTACAAAAGAAGATTGAATCCCTAATTGTCACTATTCTCCTTTTGTGTGATTTATATTTGTTGATGAAAAATATCGCGGGAAAAGATATAGTGAAAAAATGATAAATGAAGTAGAAAAATATGCAAAAACATTAAATTTTGAAAATTTATATATAGTATCAGATCATAAATGATTATACGAAAAATACTGATTTGAAAAATACGATGAAATGATAGATGAAAGTGGACATAAAGAAAGTGTTTTTGTGAGAGAAATTGATTATTATAATATCTCTACTTCTAATCAATAATCTTCAAAAAATTTAGTTCATATTTCATATTCATAACAATTTATTATTTACTATCAATTTATGATTTACGATTTCAATGTACAAGAGCCATATAAATCATTTCTGTTTACTTGACAAAAGACAATAGAATGAAGATTGAAAAAATGAAAATTTTTATCTATGACAATATGAGATATTTTACAATTTCCATCTTGAGAACAATTTTTAATAGAAAACATCACAGAACATAAAACATTTATGGAAATGATCCAAAAATTTGGAAAAGAAAGTATTATTCCTGACGCTATCAATGATGTTTCTGCAAATAATGTATATTATAAATTTTATACACCTGAAGATGAAAAAAAATTTGGTGTTTTAGCTTTACATGTTAAGAAAATTTATGTAAAAAAAATGCTGCTTAAATAATTAAGTTTTTGTGCATAGATAAACAATGAACAGAAATCAAAATTTTATTTGTTTTTATAACTTTCTCTAACAACTAGCAACCAACGACTAACCTCTAGCGACTAATTTCATATCCACCTGGAATATCTTTGATTGTAAATCACATTTCAGTGATTTTGTTTCTCAATTCATCAGCTAATGCATAATTTTTTTCAGCTTTTGCTTGAAGACGTTGTTCAGCTAAATCTTTCACTTCACTTGGAATTTCTATTTTTTCTTCTTCTACTTTTTCAAACAAATCTAATTTCAATAATACTTGATCTAGCCAATGAATAACTCAAATAATTTCTGGAGTAGGTGTACGTAATCCTGTATTAATTTCAGCTAAAAGCTTTGGTGTATTTAAATCATCACAAATTGCATTTACACATTTATCCAAAAAATCTTTTCATTCAGTAGTTTGTAAACTTTCAAAAACTTTATCATAACTTCAATTTAATTCCACATATTCTAAATTACATAATTTTTTATTCAAATTTTTTCTTTGAGTTTGGGCCTGTTTCAATAAATCCATATTGAAATCCAAAAAATTCCTATAATGTGCTGTCATATACAAAAGTCTCAAATCCAAACCACTAAATCATTGTTCTTCAAGTCAATCTACAGTCACTAATCAACCTGCTGATTTTGATAATTTTTTTCATCATAGATTTAAAAATTGGTTGTGCATTCGATATTTTACTCGAGGTTTTTCTCCAAATGTACATTCACTTTGAGCTATTTCATTTGTGTGGTGAATTCAAATATGGTCCACTCATCATGTGTGAATATCAAATTGATGTCAAAGATATTTGCTAGACATTGCACTACATTCTATATGCCAACCTGGAAATCAAATTCATCGAGGACTATCTCGTTCCATTTGCCTTTTTTGTCATTTTGGAGAAAATTTCCAAAGAGCAAAATCTGTGATATTTTTTTTGTTATCATTTTGTATCCTAGCTCATGCTTTCAATTCTTGATTATCTAGATTAGCTAATTTTCAGTAATCTGCTACTTTACTTGTATCCATATAAATTCAATCATCTGGAATTTCATAAGTATAACCTTTTTCTTCCAAAATTTTTACCATATCAATTTGTTCTTGGATATGATCTGTGGCTCTTGGCATTACATCAAATTTATCAATATGCAAAGCATCTAAATATTCGTAAAATTTGGCAATGTACATATCTGCTAATTCTCGTACTGTTTTATTCTCTCTTTTGGCTCATTTTTCCATTTTATCTTCTCATTCATCTCAATCAGAAGTAAGATGTCAAACATCAGTCAAATTCATGACATGTTTTACTGGATATCATAAAATATCTTTTATTGTACATCTCAAAATGTCATCAAAAGCAAAGGCTCTCATATTTCAAATATGTGGATTTCGATATACAGTAGGTCCACAACTATATATTCATACAAAATCTTTTTTTCATTCATCTATCAAAGGTGCAAATTCTTCTTTTTGGTGTGACATTGTGTTGTAAACTTTTAGTTTCATACGGCAAAATTAAAACAATAAATATATATTATTTTAATACAGATTTCTAATCGTGTTTCAATGAGAAAAAACGACACAAAATTTTATTTACAAAAAAATCCTCAAAATAAAATTTTAATAAATAAAAATAATTACAACATAATTATACGTTTTTTTTACCTCTGTCAAATTTTTGACCACTTTTTTATCTTGAATCTT
>JAZUKX010000096.1:0-12751 GCA_045643505.1 Candidatus Absconditabacterales bacterium
TTTACATATTTTATTTATCATAAATAAAAATTAGTAGATAAACTTAATTATCTACTAATGTTTCTATCTATTTTAGCCACACATTTTTGCTAATTAACCCCTATTTTCTGATTTTCCCATGAGGAGTTCATTCAATAAATCCAGCATTTGTTTGGACTCCAATTATAGCTTTTTCATAAAATTCTTCTAAATTATTAGCTCAAACATAAGTCATACTTGAGCGTAGTCATGTAGTAAAACTGTCGATGATATCTCATACAGATTCTAATCACTCTCTGAGATAGATTTTAGATTTACTAATTCATTCACGATACATTCATCTTTTTTCTATTTCAAAATTGTCCATTTGCTGATTCCTTAGTTCTACTGCTTTTTTGCTTGCCATACCATAATTTTCTTTGTACATATTTCCATTTTCATCATATTTTATATCTCATGTTGATTCATAAGTTCCAGCAAAAGTTGTTCCTAGCATGACATGGTTTGCTCCTGCAGCTAGTGCAAGTGCTAAATCTCTAGGTTCTTTTACTCCTCCATCAGCTCGTACAAATCATCAAAGTTTTTTAGCTTCTAATGCACATTTGTAGACTGCTGTAAATTGAGGTCTTCATACTCATGTTTGCATTCTAGTAGTACACATTGCACCAGGTCAAATTCATACTTTCACTCCATTTGCTCATGCTTCAATTAAATCTTTTGTTCATTCTGGAGTGATAATATTTCATGCAACTAATACTGGTTCGTTTCCATATTCTTGTCTAAACCTTTTTATAGATTCAATCATTTTCTTTTGATAACCATGTGCAGTATCCAATACAAAAACATTTATTCATAAGTCAAAAAGTGGCTTTATCTTTTCAAATCCATTTATTCATATAGCTACAGCTAGATTTAATTTTCAATTATTATCCAATGTTGGTTTGTATATATCTTGTCTAATGCAGTCTTTTTTTGTCAAAATTCAAACTAATTTATTATTTATATCTACGATTGGTAATGATGAAATTCAGTTTTTATCCATAATATCATAAGCTTCTCTGTTTGATATTCATTCTGAGGCAGTGATTAAATTTTTCTTTTTTAGATTTCCGAGTTTTGAATATTGATCTAAATTTTCTAAATCTTTTTCAGAAAAAATTCATATTGGCTCATTATTTTCATTTACCATGATTACACGATTATGTGCTCTTTTATGTATTATTCACATTGCATCTCTAATTGTGTTATCTGATTTTACTACCATTGGTGTGTCATATTTTGTATTTGCAGCTTTTACTTGTGTTATGATTTTTACCAATGTATTTACATCCATATCTTGTGGCAAAACTCCAAGTCCACCATAACGAGCAATAGTTTCTGCCATTCTTTTTCACGTGACAGCATTCATATTTGCACTCACGATAGGAATGTTTGTTCAAAAGTTAAATTTTGGCTGGATGTTTACATTGGATCTCGAATATCAATCGAAATAATTTTGAAACAAAAATACATCTTGATATGTTAATTCTTCATTTTCATAATCAGAATTGCTAAATTTCATGTTGACTATTTAATTTATAAAACCAAACAATTATATAATGAAAGAGACAATAAATATCAATAAAAAAAATAAAAATTATAAAAAAATGATGATATTTTTGTATTGAAATCTATAAAAAACTTTAATTGACATATTTTGTTTTTTTATTATTATAATTTTAAAGTTATAGCATCGTGTCTGTTATCTCAAACAACCATTTTTTTTAAAAAATGACTTGATTTTTGTTTTTATTTTCTTATAAAATCTTCACGTAATCAAAAAAACGTCGTGCGAGTATGATGTAGTTGGTGTAGCATAGCAGACTTCAGCTCTGCTTGTACGGGTTCGAGTCCCGTTACTCGCTATTTGATTTAGTTATTTGAGGTGGTTATGATAGGACAGATTCTTGTATGAATAATTATTATAGTGTGTTGAGTAGCTTGTGTTTATTATTCATGACCTATATCTCAAGTAATTGGTAGAAGTAACTTTGCGGATCAGTATTTATGATGAACAAAAAATGCGGTAGTGTTGTTTTGATTTTTGATTATCATTATTGGAGTGCTGTTTGCGTTTGGAGTATTAAAATGAAGTTCTCCTATGGATGTGGATAGTACATTTTAATGGATATATGGGCCCTTAGCTCATTTGGCTAGAGCGCCTGCTTTGCACGCAGGAGGTGACGAGTTCGACTCTCGTAGGGTCCAAATTTAATAACGACGGTAAAGATGTTTTATGTGTATCTATTGAGATGATCTAAATATTATTTGTGAGTAACAAATGATATTGAGAGAAGATACAGGGAACATATAGAGTGAAAAGTGTATTCTACGAGAAGACTGTGAAATGAGTTGAGATTAGTTTGATATTTAGAATGTGAAACAAGAGAGTTGGCGTTAAGTATCGAATCAAAATTAAAGAAATCGTGACATGTGAATAGAATAACTTGATATTCATGATTTGTGAGTAAAATTTAGCTCATTTGGCTAGTCCCGCAATACTGCGGGATTGCACGCAGGAGGTGACGAGTTCGACTCTCGTAGGGGTCCAAATTTAAATGGGGAGATGGCAGAGCGGTCAATTGCATCAGACTGTAAATCTGACGCCTCACGGCTACGCAGGTTCAAATCCGGCTCTCCCCAAACTTAAAACTTTTGAAACTATGTCCCCATAGTTCAATTGGATAGAGCAACAGCCTTCTAAGCTGTAAGTTGATGGTTCGAGTCCATCTGGGGATAAATTAATAAACTTTAGGGTGTAGAATTCTGTGATATATAAAGTAGTGCATATATATTTCTAAATTCTACATTCTGAAAAATAATAGGCTCTCGTAGTCTAGTGGTTTAGGACGTCGCCCTCTCACGGCGAAGATCGTGGGTTCGAGTCCCACCGGGAGTAATTCTACGAGGTTCTTAATTTAATTTGTAAAGCTTTTTATGCAAGAAAAATCCTTTAATTCAAGGGGTAATGACTCTAGAGATCATAATAAAGAAAGAAATGATAAAGTGATTTTTGTAAATCAAGCAATTAAAGCGCCGACAATCGTTGTTATTGATGAAAATAAAAATAATTTAGGTACATTTCCTAGGAGAGTTGCTTTGGAGATGGCTGAGGAAAAATGATTGGATTTGATACAAATGTTTTACGATCCTATAAAACAGGTTTGTACAGCTACTATTGCTGATTATGGTAAATATATGTATAAGAAGCAAAAAGATTCAAAAGAGAAGAAAAAAAATCAAAAGCAGAGAGTTATGAAGGAATTGAAAATTAGTTATGCAATAGGAGAAAATGATCTGCAATTGAAGATAAAAAAAGCAAAAGAATTTTTGCAAGAAGGTAATAATGTCAGATTCGTGATAAAATTGAAGTGAAGAGAAAAAATATATGAAGATAAGGCTATTGATAGATTGAAGTGAATTATTATGGCTTTAGAAGATGATTGAAGGACTCAATATCCTGAACCAAAAAAGGAAGTCCAATGATATAGTATTGTTTTATTCAGTAAAGTTTAAGATTAATGGCTACAAAATTGAAATCTCATAGTTGAGCTTTAAAAAGATTCAAAATTACAAAGAAAAATAAGGTTTTGTCTAAAAAATCTTGTAATAGTCACTTATTGACAAATAAAGGAGATTCAAATAAAAAGGCTCCATACGGAAAAGCTTTGTCAAAGACTGATGCAAAAAAAGTAAAAAATTTAATTCCTTATAAATAGTTCAAGATGGTTAGAGTTAGTAATGGATTACAGAGACAAAGAAGTCATAAAAAATATATAACAGAAGCTAAATGATTTAGACTTGGTAGAAAAAATTTGTACAATCAAGCTAAAGATGCTTTGACTAAACAATGACAACATGCATATGTATCTAGAAAATTGAAAAAAAGAGACTTTAGAAGATTGTGGACAGAGAGATTAAATGCTGTTTTGAGGACAAAATGATCAAAATATAGTGTATTTATTTGATCTGCATACAAAAAAGATATTCAATTGGATAGAAAAGTTTTGTCAAATATAGCTGTAGCATTCCCTGAAGTGTTTGATAAAATATACGAAGAAGTTGTTAAATAGATAAAATATAGTCTACCTGGTAAATAGCCAGATGGTTGTTTACCAAAAACTATGCCGGGGTGGCGGAATTGGTAGACGCGATGGACTTAAAATCCATTTCCACTAATATGGAGTACCGGTTCGATTCCGGTCCTCGGCAGTTAAAAACATTTATTTGCTTATGATTAAATTATGTGATTTACAGTTCGAAGAACTTGAGATTTGAATACAAATGAGAGATTGATCTCTTTTTACAAAAAAGAATTGCGATCATCTCATATTTTAGATAAAGCAAAAAAACAAACTCATTATGGTACGAAATGGTATAGAAAGTTTGTTACTTACGATTTTTCTAGTGCTAGAAGATATAAGAGGATAAAAGCTATTGTATCAAATGCTTACAAGACAAATAAGAAAAAATATAATACTTTGGCTCAATTATGAAAGATTGCTTAGTTGAGTTTTGTTTTTATGTAATTAATTGACAATAAAGATGTATGCTGTAATAAAATTACAATGACACCAATATATAGTAAATAAATGAGATACTATTGTTGTAGACAAAATGGAGTGAAATGCTTGAGATAAGATTGAAATAGATACTGTGTTAGCTGTATTTGATGAAAAATGAGAAAAAGTATCTGTAGGTACTCCATGTGTAAAATGAGCAAAAGTTTCGGCTGAAATAGTAGAATCTAAAAAATGAGAAAAAATTAAAGTCTTAAAATTTAAAAGAAAGACAAGATACAAAAAAGTTATTTGATTTAGACCTCATGAAACTTATTTACAAATTAATGATGTAAAAGTTAATGGCTAAAGACTGAATATTAGAGCGAGATGGAGAAGTGTTGGAAAAATTACCAGCAGGTATATTGAGAATTAAGCTCAAAGATATTGAAGCTGAAATTCGTTGTAAGCTTTCTGGTAAGATGAAACAAAGACACATATCTGTGATCCCTTGAGATCGAGTAAAAGTCGAGGTAAATCAGTACGATATGACTCAATGACGTATAGTTTATAGATATAACAATTACGGAACACAAGAATCAGTTTCACATGAGGCTGAGTAAATTTATATTGGTTATTTGTGTAAGATGAAAGTAAAAAGTTCAATTAAGAAAAGATGTATGTTTTGCCAAATAGTTAAGAGAAAAGGTAAACTTTATGTAATTTGTAAAAAGAATCCTAGACACAAAATGAGACAAGGATAATTCTTTTTTAAAATAATTATTAATTTATATTAATTAACACTTGAAAGGATGTTTAGATTGATGTGACATGTTCTTCCAGAAGATAAATCTATATGGATTGCTTTAACAAACATTTATGGTATTGGTAGAAGTAAATCAAGAAAAATATTAGATAAATTAGAAATTCCTTTTATGAAAAAAGTAAAAGATGTTTCTGAAGAAGAACAGAAAAAAATAGTTGATGAATTGCAAAAATATGTCTTAGAAAACGATTTGAAAAGAGAACAAGCTGCTGCAATTAAGAGATTGAAAGAAATTAAATGTTATAGATGAATGAGACATAATCTTGGATTGCCTGTTAGATGACAATGTACAAGGAAAAATGCAAGGACTGCTAAAAAGCTTCTATGAAGGACAAAAGTTAGACCTGTTTTGAAAAAATAGTTTTATTTAATTAGATAATTTTACAATTATGGCTGCTCCAAAAAAAGCAAACAAGAAAAAAGATGTAAAACTAACAAGTGGAATATTGTCAGTTAACACAACAACTAATAATACATTAATTGTCCTTTCTGATAAGGAATGAAATAAAATTCTTTGATGATGAACTGGACTTTTATGATATAAATGAGCAAAGAAAAACACTCCTTATGCTGCAGAAGTTTTGACAAAAAGTATTTTAAAAGAAGCACAAGGATATGGTTTAAAAGATATGTGAATTGTAATAAAATGAATAGGTATGGCTAGAGATTGAGTTTTCAAAGCTATAAACGAAGTTGGATTGATAGATATTATGTATATTAGAGATGAAACACCTGTTCAATTTGGTGGATGTAAATGAAAAAGACCAAAGAGAAATTAGAAAAATTTGCTAAGCAAAAAAATCAGTCACCAGATACTAGTTTATAGTCATTGTGTATTGTTTACTATGGACTACAGACTAGAGACTATAGACTAGAGACTTTATATAATATTAGTTAAATCGATGAGGTACACAGGACCAAAATTTAAATTATGTAGGAGAGAACAAGTGAATTTGTTCGGAAGTGATAAATATGATGTAAAAAATAGAAGATCTCTTCCATGACAACATGGTTCTTCTATGAAAAGAAATTCTGAATATTGAAAATTATTAAGAAATAAGCAAGTTTTAAAAAGATCTTATATGTTGTCTGAAAAACAATTTGCTAAATTAGTTCAAACAACATCTGCAAAATATTCAAAGAATAATAATATAAGCCATGATGCTGCTTTGTATATATTCTTGGAAGATAGAATGGATTCTATTATCTATAGATCAGGAATAGCAAAAACTATCATTCAAGCAAGACAAATGATTTCTCATGGACACTTCTTGTTGAATTGAAAAAAACACAACATTCCTTCAACTTTCTTAAAAGTTGGAGATAAAATATCATTGAAACCAAAGATGAAGGATTCTCCTTTGTATGCTGGTGCTTCAGTTAGCAAAACATTCAAAGTCCCATCTTGGATTAAAGTTGATAGAAATAAATACGAGATAGAAATATTGTCTATGCCTGTATTGTGAGAGTTGTGAGTTCTTGCTGATATCTTGAAAGTAATCGAGTTCTATGCTAGAGCTTAATGGGTAAAAAGTTGAAAATTAAAATAAAAATTTATATCCTTTTTATAAACCTATGTTAGATATTCAAAAATTTATAGGTACACCAAAAATCATCGTATCCGAAGAGGATAACAAAGTTACAAAATTTGAATTAAATTACTTACCTAGATGATTCTGACACACTTTAGGAAATGCAATTAGGAGGATAATGTTGTCATACAATGTATGATGAGCTATTACATGATTAAAGATTAAATGAGTTCCACATGAATATTCTGTTATTGATTGAGTAAAAGAAGATGTAATATCAATGATGTTGAACTTTAAGAAATTGAGGTTTAAATTTGATTCAAGTATAGATTCTATTCAATGGATTCCACAGAGATTTAAATGAGTTGGAGTTTATACATCGGATTCCTTAAATTTACCAAGCGGTATTGAGCTATTAAATAAAGATGAGTATTTATTCGAGATTACAGATCCATCTTTAGAGTTAAATGTTGATGTTAGAATTGAAAAATGGTATAAATATTATAGCGTAGAATACCTAAGAAATCGTGATTCAGAAGAAGAAAATACAGATGTAAATACATTAGTAATAGATAATGAGTTTAAATTAGTTGATTATGTAAAATATGATGTAGAAGATGTAATTGATGACTTTACATGATGAACAAAAGATAGTTTAAAGATAGAAGTTTGATCATTATATGATGGAGTTTCTCCAAAAGAGTTGGTTATGTTTGCTGGAGAAGTTTTAGCATCTTATGCAAAATTGTTCATATTTGATGAAGTATATATTGATAAATCAGTATTACTAGAATATGATAGTCTAAATGGTGACAGATGAGTATTGCCAGAAGAATCAAACATAAAGACAATGCCAATTGATGCTTTGCCATTGAGTGAGAGGACAAGAAATGCTTTGATCAAAAATAATATCTTATATGTAGAAGATTTGGAGAAAAAGAAAAAAGGAGAATTATTATTGATGAAATGAGTTTGAAGAAAAGCTATTGATGAAATAAATCAATCATTGTGAAATATATGAAAAGCTTTGATAGGATAAATTTAATTATTGTTAATAATCATTAAAATGAGGCATAGAATTAATAAATTAACACAGCTTAATACTTGAGCAAAGACTAAAAATGTATTTGTTAGAAATTTGCTTTCAAGTTTTGTAAAAAATGGTAGAATTGTAACTACTCCAAAAAGAGCAAAAGTACTAAAGGCAGAAGCAGATGCTTTCTTTGCAAAATTAGTTAGGACATACAATAGATACCCAGATCAAAATGAAGCAAAGAGAGAATGTATTAACATTGTAAAAGCTGAAATTTTTGGAGAAGAAGAATGAAAAAAAGTGATCAATGTATTGTTACCAAAGTATGTAGCTGAAAAAAATAATTCTTTTGTAGCTTCTTACAAGATGTGATTCAGAAAAGGAGATGCAGCAGAACAAGTTATGTTGAAATTATTATAATTTCAAGTAATAATACTTTTATATAGAGAATTTGGTTAAAGATGGAATTTACTAAAACTGATTTGAATAAGACTCTTTGGGTTAAAAGAGCTGATCAAGAAAAAAACAGAAAACGATACAAAGTAGATGCTACATGACTCACTTTGTGAAGATTAGCAGTAGATATTGCAAATAAACTTATGTGAAAAGATAATGCACATTTATGTGACTTTTGGGATGGATGAGCTTATGTTGTAGTAGAAAATGCTTGAAAATTTGTTGTAAAATGAAACAATAAATTATCTCAAAAGACATATTACTCTTATAGTGGATATAAATGAAATGTAAAAAGTATTACATTGAATGAATTAATTCAAAAAGATCCAACAAAAGCATTGCGATTTGCTGTAAGATGAATGCTTCCAAAGAATAAATTGAGAGATTCAAGGATGAAAAGATTAAAATTAGAAGCTGGAACAACTACAAAATATGATAATTTTAAACCTGTAAATTTATATAAATAATGGCTGCAAAAGAATACAATTATGCTGTAGGTAGAAGAAAAGAGACTTCTGCTGTACTAAAGTTATTTCCAAAAGGAAAAGGAAACTTCACAGTAAAGACTGCAAACTGATCAGAAAAATCTTTGAAAGAATATTTTGGTGGTAATACACATTTGTATGATAATGCTATTGCACCATTGACTACATTAGGTAGAGATTATGTAAAAGATTTTGATGCTGAGATTACTATCAGATGAGGATGAATTTCTGGTCAATCTGATGCTATTAAATTAGCTTTTGCTAGAGCTTTGATTGACTACAATACAGATCTTAGGACAGAATTAAAACCTTTCGGTCTTCTAAAAAGAGATCCTAGAATTAAAGAAAGGAAAAAACCAGGTTTGAAGAAAGCTAGAAAAGCTCCAACATGGTCAAAGAGGTAAAAAAAACTTTCAGATATACAAAGACAGTGTGTACAGTGTACATGCTGTTTTTTTTTATTTGATTTTTTAATTTATATCTTTAAATACATTATACTTTATTTTATTATAAAAAGGATATGAAAGATATTTTCTTATTATGAATTCAAGGATGTGGTAAATGAACACAAGCAAAATTGTTATTAAAGCATTTTGAGTGACAATTTGATTATCTAGAAATGGGACAGCTTTTTAGAGCAAATATGTCAAATGATAATATTATTGGAAATTATTGTAAAGATATAGTCAATGCTTGAGAATTAGTTCCTCCTTTTGTTAGCTTCTGACGATATGAAATAGCATTACATATTGTTGAATGAAAAAATGTAGCATTGATGACTGATTGATTCCCAAGATCCATAGAACAAGCAAAATTTGTAGAACAGATGATGGAAAAATATAATAGAGATTTTGTAATAATTCATTATGAATTGAGCAAAGAAAAGGCAATCAGTAGAATTATGGAGAGAGCAAAAAAAGAATGACGTGCAGATGATAATGAAGAATCGATAAAAACTAGATTATCTGCATTTGAACAAGAGACTATGCCAGTAATATCATATTTCAAAGAAAAAGGTAAAGTAATATCAATTGATGCTGATAATGATATCGATTCCATATTAACAAATACAATACAATCATTGAAATAATAAAAAAATTCGGTTTCTAGACCGAATTTTTTATTTAAACATAGCTATACAATCATTATATCACATTTCATATGCTTTAGTCAGTTTTGACTTATTCAAAGTCAATGTTGGCACATCAATATCCTTATAAAACAAATAATCAACCATATCATTATTTCTAAGTGTTTGAGCTTTTATTATTACTTCATAAGCTACTGCTAGATTTTCCCAAAATGTAGATATTTTCTGATCCTCTTCAAATTTATTTAATGCTACTCAAATGATTTTATTATGAGGATAATATGCCTTTGCAAAATCTACTGGAAAATTATTTAAAACACCTCAATCTACCATCAATAAATCTTTATATTTAATAGGAGGAAATACTCCAGGAATAGACATACTTCATAGTATAATTTTATGTAAATCTCATTCATTCATGAGCAGATAATTGGCTTTTTTTGTATCTACAACTCATACATAAAACTTTTTATTTAATTTATCAAAAGAATCAGCTATATGTTCATCAATCATTGCTTTGATTTTTTTATTTGACAATACTCATCCAGTTTTTGTAAATACTTCCTTTCAATAAAACTTATCTAAAGTAAGATTCATAAACAATTTGTATATTTCTTCTGCTTTGACTCAACTACACCACAATCATCAAACAATAGCTCAGATACTAACACCAAAAACAGCAGGAATATTTTTGTCCAATCATAATTCTTCAAGTCATTTTAGAACTCAGACAGTATAAAGTCACCTAAATCAACCACCAGAAAGTACTAAAATTTTACTTTTGTTGTAAGATTTTATCAAATTATCTATTTTATCCAGCATAAAATCAAAATATAAAAAATAAAAATTTTACAATATTTGAACTTAATCCAATAAATAGTAATTTCAAGTGAAATTTATTAATGTTATTTTATGTGAATTTGAAAGTTTCACGTATAGATGTTCTGTACCTTCGAACGAACATGAGAAATTCACACTCAGTGTATGTCATCCTGAATGAAAGGAAGGATATAATTATGCTACACATTAGATTCTTCGGTCGCTTCACTCTCTCAGAATGACATGGAATTCGTTATTTCGAACGAATGTGAAAAATCTATATATATAATTCACACATTTATGAAGATTAAAAAATATTAATTATCTACCAATTCTAAATTTGTCAAATAATAATCATTATATATGAGCAAAATTTTTGATTATTTTATGGTTTTCGAATATAATTAGATGATATAAATTATTTGTTAAATTTATTAGATAGATGAAAAGAAATAAAGAAAAATTAATAGGACTATTAGCAATCTTATGTGTTTGGACATTATTTTTGTTTTGAGATGCTTTTCTTGGACATATTTCCAAAGAACAAGATTTAACTCCAGCAGTAGAAAATACTCAAAAAATAATTACAGATACAAATATTTCAGTAACTGAAAATGTACATACAGCTGCAGTGACCGAAAATATCGATAAAATATCTGATTCTATTTATGATAATCCAGTAAAACCAAATGATTCAATTGACGAACAGTCAGAAGAAATCGTCGATTTATGACTACAAGAAAATGATATTAATATACAAGATACAGGATTTAATACATATGATGATATAGATACCTTACAAAAAATTTATGAAAAAAATAAAGATCCGGAAGTGTTAAATTTGTTGATTTCAAAATTAATACAATGATATCAATTTAATACGGCAAAATCATATTTAGCAAATATAAATATTTTTCAAGAACAAAATATCTCAATCAAGGATTATATTTACGTTTATATAAACACATTATCTATTACAGATCCTACAAGTATCTCAAAATTTGGCTCATTTTTGGACGAAGCAAAAAATAGATCACTTATTTCCACAGATGATTACATATTTTACAAATGACTAGTGACTTTGCGAAATTGAGATTACAACCAAGCATTATCATGATTGTCGACAATTTCTACACCATCGTACAAATCATTTGTATCCCAACTCTCATGAGCTATAGCGAATTACACAGTACAGCAATGAGCTCCTTCATATTATGAAAGTGCTTTAATTTCTTTAACATGTTTGAAAAACTGATATTTCACTTTAGCAAATAAACTTGCAATCCAAGCCTCACTCAAAAATGAGGAATATATATTGCCATACCAAATTTTGTCATATTCTACATTTTTGACACAAGATCGAGAAAAATCAATTGAATATTTTTATAAATTAGCATCATTAGATGAAGATAATTATGAAAGATATAATTTTTATATTGGAATTTCTTATTATCGATATTGAAATTATGAAAAATCTATTGCTGCATTAGTTCCACTTATCAATAGTGACTTCAAAAATGATGCTTATAGATATTTATTATTAGATTATGAAAATTTATGAGATAAGAACAAAATGGTCCAAATTCGACAAAAACAACTATGATCCAATAACTTGAAAGAATCTGATTTTAAGTATTTTTTTGATCAAGTATTCTTTATTCCTTTCTCAAAATGAGAAAAATTTCAAATATACAGAGAGTACTGACAAATGGCTTATGATTTCGTTTCAGCTTGTTATGAACAGTTGTGATCACAAAATGCAACATGTCTTTACGGAAATGTATGAATAGATATGGCAAACAGTAATCGAGTTTCAACAAAAGAAAATCTTTTATATCTAGCTGATAATTATCCACAAGCTAGTGTTTATCAAGCATTATGAAATTATTATAAACTTATGAAAGATGATTCAAAAGCAAAAACTTATCTATTAAAAGCTGTAAGCATGACAAATGATTCAGCACAAAAGAACCTAATAGAATCAATTTTATTA
>JAZUKX010000097.1:0-3957 GCA_045643505.1 Candidatus Absconditabacterales bacterium
TAATTTTTTTTATAAAAAAAATATTCTATATGTAGAGAAACAAATGTCAAATGATATTGAAAAATTTCTCTTGTATTTTATTTTGCTACTATTAAACTTAATAGCGGTAAAGTAAATGAAACAAAACAAAAACAAAAGAAAAACTCGTCTTTTGATAGTGAGATGTTAGAATTGAGTGGCTAACAAATCACTTGTTCTAATATCTCGTCCGCTCTAACTATTAGAGACGAGTAAAAAAATGGGCTACTGGTACTAGTCTGTGTAAAAGTTAAAGTACCAGTTTAACCTATATGCAGATTAGTATAGAACAGTAGCCCTTTTTTATTATCTGTTAACTCTATAGCTTTTAAATAATTATAAATATCACAATGCACGTAATAGATGCTAATGAAATTTTCTGAACAACATTCTATACTTTTGATAGGGTGATGGAAATATGATGAAAAAATTGACCAGATGCCTTTGCCTTATACATTAAGTTATTAAAACAAAGTAGAATACAAGAAACAAATCAAACTAAATCATTAAATACTTTTTTAAAAGAGTGATTTGGTTGGTGAGATGAAAGATTAAAGAAAGCAAGATGAGTATTAAAAAGATTAGGGCTAATAGATGATGTAGTTGTTAGAGATGAACTGTGAAAAATGGTAGGGCATTATGTTAGGGTAAATTATATAATAAATGAAAATAAAATTAGAAACTCTTGCAACACCTATGATGTATCCACAAGTGGACTAAACCACGACGTGGCTAAACCCATGTGTGGACAAACAGACACAAATGCTTTAAGTATAAAATATATAAATGCTTGAAGTACAAAAGATATTATTAATATAGATAATAAATTATCTATATATAATAATATAGGTGAATCAGAGAATTCACCTGATGTCGAAAACACACAAGAGACTAGTTCACAACTAAATAATGATGTGCGTGATGTTAGTATACCCTGTCTTCAAAATGAAGACAGGGGGGTAGTCCCCAATTTGAAGACTATCTCAAAAACGGTGACAGGGGGTAGTCCCCAAAACGGTGACACTAAATGCTTGGTTAATAAAAATAAATGCTTGGTTAATAATACTTATATTTCTAAAGAAATAGGGGAATTAGATATTTCCCCTAGTGTGGAAGGATGATATGATATTTATTCACAACTAGTTGATGAATCTGTATGTACACAGGAGCCGGCACCAGAAACTGCTGTGATTCCAATTAGCTATAAACTCGAAACAATAGATATGGTGCTTGACATTTTTAAGAAAGTGTTTACAAAACATTGACTAGTAGTAGATACAGAATCTAAAGAGGCTAGAAAATATGCAAGTCATTATGTCACAACTAGATGAGAAAGAAAATGACAATTGTCTGAAAAAAGGATGGAGATTATAAAATGACTATGATATGAATGAATAGAAGATTTTGTTGATGACATATTAACTAGAGCTGATACATTACAGTATTGAAATCGAAAAGCAAAGTTATCATCAATATACTGAGTGTGGAAACATAAAGAAGAAATATTAAATCAAACTGCAACAAAAGAATGAGAACATGGTAGTCGTGAGAATTTTAAATGGTATTTAGCAAATATAGTTTGAAAACAAAGTTTTATAGATGTAGCGTGAAATAAAATAACATATGCTCCTGTTAATTATTCTAACTTCTTGGTAAACACATATTGATTTACTCCAGTAGATGCGGGTGAAATAAGAGATGAAATGTATGAATGGTATAATTCTAAATTAAAATAATCTTTTATTCTATAAACAAAAATACTATGGACAAAACAGAAATAAAAAAATTCTTAGATGTATACCCAGATGCATATGATGTAGTAGTTCAGACATTTATTGATGATAAAACACAAAATGTGCAATCTTGGTATGTGCAATATCAAATGAGAGATTTGATCGCTAAAAACAAATTTGATGAGCTTGATAAACTAAACAAGCAATGAGTATCAGTGTGTTTTTCTATAAATGCAATAAAACAATGAGCAAAAAGAGATAATGATAATGTTGCAAAAATATCTTCTTGGGCTTGTGACATAGATGAATGAACAAAAGAAGAACAACAGAAAAAAATAAAATGATGTCCATTAATACCTAGTATGATAGTTGAGACAAAACGTTGATATCATCTGTATCGGTTCGCTAAAGATTGAACAAAAGAAAATTTTAAAAAAATTAATACTTGATTATGCAATTATTTTTGATGAGATTTTAATGCAAGAGATTTGGCTAGAATATTAAGATTACCTTGATTTTACCATATAAAAGATATAAATGACCCATATCTTGTAAAAATTATATATAAAAATAAAAATAAAATTTATACAGAACAAGAAATGTTATGAGTATTCTCTGATACTACTACTCCACAAGAAAAAAAAGCATTAGAAAATAAAGAGCAATACATTAAAAAAACTTTTTTTGATGACACAGATAATTCACAGTTCCGAGACAAGGTTCGTAATCTGCCACCAGAGGATATGCTTTCATATCTTAGCTGAAGTGCTGCTGTGGGGTGAGATATTATAACCTTTAAAAATAATTCAAATTGAACTAAACAAATCTATGTAAATTGAGAATCAACATCATGTCGATTAGATACGAGTTGAATGATTGGCTCATTAGATAAATGATGACCAACACGAATTAGCCGAGTAGCACGATATAAAAATTCGGTTGATCGAAAAGAAATAAGAAAAATTGTAGAAAAAACACATCCAGAATTAATAGAAAAAAAAGTCGCTGTTGCTAAAATGGAACAATACGAGACTACAGATAATCAAATAGATTTAGATAGTTGGGACTTTGAAGCAGAAAAAAAGAAGCAATCTGAGTCACTATCAAAAATTAAAGATGTATACAAACAGTGAAAATTATTTAAATTCCCAGTAGAATCTTTAAACACAAATCTAGGTGCGATACATTTATCTGAATTTACAATTATAATATGAGCACCTTGAGCTTGAAAAACTACATTCTCACTTATTACAGCTATTTATAATATGCTTAAATGACTCAAGGTGTGATTCATTAGCTGTGAAATGACAGCTTGAGATTTGATAGACCAACATTTTCTTTGGGAAATATGAGCTATGGAAAGATTTGATAATGCAACATTAACAGAAGAAGATGAAAAAAAATTAAAAGAGTATAGAGATAAAATAATCCTTAATCCAAATTTTTATATGAAAGATGATTTATCTTGCACAATTTCTAAACTACATACATATGTTGATTTGTGTATAAAATATTGATGTGAAGCTATTATTATAGATAATTTAGTTAAGATTGTGTGATGCTGAAAAGAATTAGATGATAACCGTGAAGTTATAGAATACCTTTATCATAAATCAAAAGAAAGCAATGTGGCAATAATCTTATTGCACCATACAGATAAAATATCTTCTTTAAATTGATGAGAATCTTTTAGGTGAACTTGAGACACACATATTAAACCAGATAATATGTTCTTTATTAGAAGAGATACCACTTGAAAATCAGATGAAGCTCTAGAAAGTATGAGTGCTGATGAAAAACTTTGAGTAACTATTAAAAGGACAAAACAAAGATTGTGAAGCTCACATCTATGATCTGATAAAATGTATTTCTATAAATGAATGTATTATAACTTAAACGAACTTCAAGAAGCTTTCCAATGAAAAACAAAAAAGCTTCTATAAGATACATAGGATAGTCGTTAGACTATCCTTTTTTATTACACCCTTTTTAGCTATGCTACGCATAGATTTTTTTATTAACATAAAAAAATTATATTTTATTTTTATATAAATTTCACAACTACTCACCACACACATCAACACATTTTAGATATAGAATCTATCTATAAGATATCCCCCCAACTATATTTATAATAAGGAGATATTTAAATTATGGAAAGTTTTATTAAGGATATAATTAAAGTTTTATATTAATGTTTATATTT
>JAZUKX010000098.1:0-2791 GCA_045643505.1 Candidatus Absconditabacterales bacterium
TCGCTTGAGTGTCGTTTATTGATGATTGGACAGACTTGAATAGCTTGCAGTGAAATTGCGTGACATATTATTGAATTTTTTTTCAGGACATTTTTTTGTGAAAAAATAAAAAAAAATTCAAAAAATACAAACTTTTTTCAAAAAAGTCAGAAATGTGTGGTGGAAACCACAAAAAAAAGTCTTCGAAAATTTGACAAGTTTTTTTTTGGATATAATTAAAAAGTCAAGTATAACTATTTTATATTTTAAATATTAATTCTATAAAATGGATGAACAATTAAAAAATGAAAGTGTAGACTCTTATGTCCTGTGAAAAAATCCTAATGAGTTTAATTTTGAACAGACACTTAATTTAACAAAATGAATAGAATGAGATGGCTCTAAAAAAGATAAAAATGATAAAACTGATAAAACTGTAAAGGAATCTGATAAAGATATTTCTGAACAGCAAGAAAAAAAATCTGATAATGATAAGATTAGTCCTAATGAAAATGAAAAAAAGAATATAGAGAAAGATCTTTCTACAGAAATATTGCCTGCAGTACAATCAGCAATAGAAAAAAACTTTAATTCGGATTTGTATGCTAAGATACAGAATCGTTTACATTTTTGACCTATATGAGAAATGAAAAATGGTCAGGTCGTCTTAGACCCTGAAATTACAAATGATATATCAGTACTTTTAAGACCTATCACATCAGCACTATCAAATCTACATTTTGAAAATTTAAATATAAATAATACTCCTATACAGATAGCAATTATGTCAGAAGATCCAGATGTAGAAAATGTGGTATGAGATTGAGATATAAAAGCTGAAGAACAAAAGCAGCCTGTAGTCCATCTTGACGCTTCTGTTGGTGTTTCACCATTAAATAATTATGTTATACCTTCATGAGTGTCGTTGACTAATTGAATTACACCAAGTCTTTATTGAAAACTTGGTATTGCATTGCCAAAATATGGTGTAGCTCTTGTAACTCAGCATTTTACAGATCTTAAAAAGTGAGATCCAAAAGTGACGATGGTTGATTGATTGAAATTATTCCCATGAAATAAGGAGGTATCATGATTTGTGGCATGAGAATATATAAATATAAGTGGAGTTATGGATCAATTTTGAGTATGATGATGACTCAATTATGATAATAAGAGCGCGCATTTGTGATTTGCGACTATTATAAATGGAAATATTACAAAAGCATGAGATCGTTTTAATAATACATGTACGAGTGTTGAATTTGCTTATACTATACCCAATACTCAAAAAGTAAATGTAAAGCCATATATAAAATGATGGACTGAATTTAAAAATGAGCCACAAAATTTGTCAAATTGGACGCGAGATTGTGTAAAAGCTACAACATGAGTAGAATTGTCTGATAAAGATAATAAGTTTTGGTTGAATGCCTGAATTAACTATAATTCAGGACAAAAAGAGTCAAAAATGAAGGGATTTGCTCCAGTTTTTGTGTTGTGAGTAAATTTAGGTAAAGATTTTTATGGTAGATAGAAAGATATATGATTGCCAATTATTTACATAATTGAAGAAGTTCAGCTAGTCACAGTGAAACAGAATTGATTGGCAATCAAATACATCAAAAATCCAAGTGAAGAAGTACAGCTAGCAGCAGTGAAACAGTATTGAGGTGCAATCGAATATATCGAAAATCCAAGTGAAGAAGTAAAAAAATATGTAGAATCAAATTATGAATATGAAGATTATGATGAAAATTAAATTAATTTTGAATTAAAAATTTCAAAATATGATCATCTGAGAGGAATCTTGGGTGATTTTTTTTTGTTTTTTGATTTGCAAATTATTACAAAAATACTAAAGTAAAATAAACAAGTGTTTTTTATTGTTTAATTTTTTTATTATGGCTGATTTGACTGTAGATTATGTTTTAGACAAGTATTGAGAAATTATAAAAGAAGAAATTAATGTAAAAAAAATTTCATCGTTGGAAAATTGATGAGATATCAAAAAAATATTTAAACCAATTTGATCTCAGATTTCTGCAAAATTTGGAAAAGATACATGAAATGTGATTAAATTTGGTAAAATGTGAAATATTAAGCAATGAGAAAATGATTCTGTTATCGTTTTTGATGATGCTGGAAATGAATGGATTTTGGAGAAAGAAGATTATGAAATCTCTTATCAGGGATTAGATTGAAATGATGTGGCAGCAGATGGAGATGTAATAGCAAAATTGGATTTGGAATTGACTCCAGAATTAGAAAAAGAATGAATGGCTAGAGAAGTCTCTAGATTTTTGAATCAAATGAGAAAAGATGCTGATTATAATATTGATGCTAGAGTAGCAATGTATTATGAAACAAATGATGAGTATATGAAAGATGTAATTAATTCTTTTTCTGATTTTTTGTCACATGAAGCATTATTATCTTCAATAAATATGGGAACTGAAAATTGAGATATCCAGGCTGTGTTTAATATTGATGAAAGAACCGTTACATTTACTTTGAAAAAATAATTATGGTAACTGCTGATGAAAAAACATTATATTCTGATTGCTGTCAGTATGCGATAAAATATATATCAAAATATCCAAAAACAGAAAAAGAACTTTCTGCGAAACTTTATCAGAAATGATTTAATTCTGATCAGATTAGATATACTATGGATTATCTAAAAAAGAAACGTTTTGCAGATGATCATGTTTTTGCTGAGAGTTATATTAGGAGTGAACTGGTAAATAAATGAAAGCCAATTATAGCAGTTCGTACAAAATTAATTCAAAAATGAGTTGATAAAAAAATAATT
>JAZUKX010000099.1:0-7852 GCA_045643505.1 Candidatus Absconditabacterales bacterium
ACTCTAATCGATAGACACTAGGCTTATCACCTGAGAGAAATCTTGGGTGATTTTTTTGAATAAATAAAGTTCTTAATTTTTTGCATTTTTAAATTTATTGTGTATAATTAAGTATAAAGTTTTTATTCTTATGCAAAATAATTATGAAAATTGTGCCTATAGAAGCAAGACCTTTACCTTTATCAAAAAGTGATATTGAAGAAAAATTTAAAGAAATAGAAAAATGATGAGATATGTCACCAAATTTGATAAAAATAAAAAATGATATAATTAAACTGGTTGAGACTAATTTTGTTAATAAAGATCGATTAAATATTTTATGTATTTTACCTACTATAAGTCAAATCAGCCGTGAAGAAATTAGAAATTGTTTAAACAGAATGGATGATTATTTGGAAAAAAATGAAAAAATTTCAAAAGAGGAATTTTATGAATTATTTTGAAATTTAAAAAAGACTAAAAGTGAAAACAAGAATTATTCAACTTGAAAATATAATAAAGCAGATTTTCATCAATGATGAACGGGAGAATGTGTTTTAGTTTCCTGACTGGAAATATTAAAAAAAACTCCTTTTTTTGAAACCATGATAAGATGCTCTTTAAAAAGAAATGAAAATAATGATTGATGGAGAATATTACTTCCATTATGTAATAAAAGATGAGAATATCAAGAAGTAAAAGATGATGAAATTGAGTATTTGAAAAAACCACATTTTGCCAATTGACGTGGTGTTATTTCTGATTCATCATTATGATTTAATATTTTAGAAGCCACTTTTCTAAAAAAATATTTTCATGTAAATAATAAGATTCATTTTGATAAATTCAATGAATTAGAATATGATGTAATTAACAATAAAATATGCTGATATGATTTATATAGTGAAATCGCAAAAATGTTTTTATGAGAAGAAGTTGTTTCCTGAATTGATTATATCCCTGCAAGTAATACTAGTGAAGATCCTATTAAATATTTGTTAGGACTTTCTAAAACATGAATTATAAAATTATGATGTAGCTTAAAACTTCCTTATAATTATGATTATTCATCAGTTAAACCAATAAAAAAAATCACTACAACGAGATGATATTTAGTAGATGTGTATTGAGAAAAAGACGGATTTTTATATGGAATAGATGAAATAGGTCGTAAATGTTTTTCTCTCAAATGATGTAATGAATGGTTTATTGAGAGGCATCAATATTCTATAGAAAAAATATTTTCAAAGGGCAATGAAACCTATGTTGTAATTATTAATCCTTGGTTTACAGAAAAAAAATTGACAGTTTCTCTAAAACAATTTAAAGAAATGGTTAGTATATTTGGCATATTTGCTTTTAATATCAATAAAATGTTTCATTAGAATGAATCTTGATCATATGTGAAGAATCAAAGTAAAAAGAAAAATATAAAATTAGTCGCTAGTCGATAGACACTAGGCTTATCACCTGAGAGAAATCTTGGGTGATTTTTTTTATCCACCATTAATTTCCACTTTCCTCAATAGCTTGCTATAAATCAATTTCACTATGAAAATCAGTATAACTAGCCATACGATTTGATATGGAAAATAAGAAATGAAAAAATTCAAATCTCATGTGGCGAAAAATTTCGCAGGTCAGTATACATAGTATTGAAATGGTAAAATCTTTCAGATATTTTGCATCCATACAGGATATATATCCACCGGAAAAAATACTCATCCAAAGATAAAATATAGTTTATTTATCAATAAGTATGCAAAAGAGCTATCTTCCATCACAAATGCTAGTAGCGCAACGATTAGAGACACAAGTGATAACATACAAATTCATACCAAAAGACTTATTATGAATAACAAAAATTTACCAAATCCAAATCGTGGAACATCTCATAAAAATAAGAAAATTATTATCCCGCATCCAATTCATATGATAATTATTTTCAATAAATTTTTGAAAAATCATTGTGAGAAATAATATCAAATAAAAGACATAGGCTTGTTCAAATATGTAACAATTGATCATCACTTTATTTCATTGATAATATCTTTATCTCTTCGATTTGTCATAATTAACTCAGTAATGAATACATACCAAGGATACATTCAAATTGCTATTCCAGAGATGTTGTCTATTCATTTTGTCTTCATGCCGTATGTTATTAGACATGGTATGATAAATACAAAAAGTAACAAATGTATGTTGTCTAAAATGAGCATATATCCATAATAAAATATCTCTTTTAGGAAATAAAATCATATTTTTATATATTTTTTCATGGTAATTAATTAGTTTTAAATTTTACATTTGATGGATTAGACTTCCACTTGAGTATTTTTTTAATCATTTTTTAAATATAAATATTCACAATCCAAAGATTAATAAAGCAAGTCAAATAAGTAAAATCCACTGATAAATTGTGGTACTTCACAACATCATTTTGTATGGTAAGATGATGGAAGGGAATAGTAGAACACACATGATGATATAAACTATTTTGTTGTCTTTATAAATTTCTGGAGGGTATTCTCATAATGAAGGAAACATAGATTTAAATAATTCTTGAATCTTGGATCATTTTTGTAACCAAAAAGATATACTTCAAAATAACAAATATAGTCCAGCTACAGCAATACAAGATATGATAATAATTAAAAATCATTTGAGTATAATAATTCACACAAGTCAATCTCAGAAAAAAAAAGCATAGATTATTAAACAAATTATACTAAATACTGTATCTCATAAATCTATTATTCAAACTTTATTTGTCGTTAAAAAAGGTAATGTCTTTACGGGGAAACTAAGATAATAATCTAATTTTCAGCTTTCGATAATATCTGGTAATTCTCAAATATTGAAAAAAAGTCAATTGAATAGGCCAAACGACATTGTCGTAAGAGATATTAGCACTAAAAAATTTCATAGAGTTAGGCCTGCTTCACTGAAATATGAGACAAAAATTAGAAATATTATAATAAAACAAGCATCATTGATGATCATTGTTATGATACTTGTGAAAAAATTAACTCTATATTCTCGTTGACTCTTTAATGCAAGTTTTAGAAATTGTAAGTATTTTTTCATTTTGACTTTTTAATTATAAAATTCTTCAATAATATCTTCTAACGGTACATTTTCTACTTTTACATCTTCCACATCCTTTTCTTCAAATAAATATTTTAGAGTTTTTTGCAAAATTTCAGCATCATTGTCGATTGCAATTTCTTCTCGTTGTAATGTATTTTTACTTTTATATTTTATAAATTTTTTATTTGCTTTTGTCTCCATTAGCTTTTCAAGTTTTCAATCATAAAGGATTTCTCAGTTGTTGATTATGATAGCTCTATTGCACAAATTTTCTATATCATTTAAATCATGAGAAGTCAAAAATATTGCGACATTTTCTTTCTTATTTATCTCATTCAGTATCTCGTACAATACTTTTTTTGCCACTATATCTAGTCAGATAGTAGGTTCATCTAGGAATATTGCTTTGGGAGAGTGCAAAAGAGAAGCCACTATCTCTCATTTCATCCTTTGTCATAAACTCAATTTCCTTACAGGCTGATCTAGTATTTCATTCAATTCAAATTTTTCACAGAAATATTTCAATCTTTGATTAAATACTTCCTGTGGAATATCATACATTATCTTGAAAAAATTGAAACTATCCATCAGTGGCAAGTGGTAGAGTAGTTGGCTTCTTTGTCCAAAAACTGAAGCAGTGTATTTTGATATCTCTTCTCTTTGTATCATTGGATCTTTGCCAAATAATTTTATTTTTCAGCTATCATAATGCAAAATTCACAAGATAGATTTTATAGTTGTAGATTTCCCAGCTCCATTTGGTCAGATAAATGCTACTTTTTCTCATGTCTCTACATTGAAAGAGATATTTTTCAATACATGAAATTTCTCTTGTTTAGGTACAAATAGATCTCTAAATTTGTTTCATGTCTTTATCCTCCTGTTGAAACTTTTTGATAAATTTTTTACTTCTAGTAGTGCCATATTGCTTTTGGTAATTTTAATAAAAAAGGCTATAGATTCCGTTTCTATAGCCTTATATATTTCATTATTTATTTTTTATCTAACTCATTCTGAAAATAAATCGGCTACAGAAAATATATTCATGTTCACAAACATAGAATAAATTCTACAATAATCTGTATGCCAATTCCTTATATTCATATATTTACTCGACAAACAAAATATAAACATATCTATATTATACTTATATAGATTACGAAAATCAAGTCTTTTTGGTTGAAAATTAAGGTATTTTATTTTTATAAGTTTTTAAGCTTATAATTGCTAAAATCTTAATAAATACATTTGCTTCATGTGCTAGGCCGCCACAAATTTTTCACCCATGAACAGAGATCCGCCTACATTTTAAAAGCCTGGATTTGTTATCCAGGTCTTTTTTATTAACAACCATTAATTCCTACTTTTCCCAATAATTTGTAATATTGTAGCTAGTATGTATCATTATTACATTCTATTGACATTCTATACAATTACAATATAATATATAAGAATAAACAAAAATTAAAAACAATGAAGACAGATTCAAAAGAAAATCGAAGCTTTTGGATGTGGCTTCGTCAAAAAGGAAATATACATCCAAAAGTACAGGAATTTATCTTATTTGCAGTGTTTTCTGGAGGTGGCGCATTGATTGACTATATAGCATGGCTTATACTGTCAATTTGGATTCCAGCAGATACCGCTAATTTGGTATCTTATCCGTTGGGTGTAATCATTGCGTTCTTCTTAAATAGAAGTCATGCATTTAAGGAAAAAGATTTGCCGGTGTTAAGATTTATAATGAATCTTGGCATACATGGAGCAAGCCTATATTTACAACAAGTTCTATTCCCTATATTTATTACGTCTATGGGAGATTCCTTAACAAAAATTGCATTGATGATTATCAATGCTGTATTGATGTGGATTGGTGTTACCTATATTGTTTTTTTCAAAAAGCAATGGATGACATCAATTATCCAAAAATTCAAGGTGTCCAAGAAATGAAATGATTTTCTATTCATTGGCTGGATACCTTTTTTATTTATCCTAAAATTGGTAGGATATATCGCATTATCGCTATCCAATGGCAGACTGATCCTGCTAATACTGCTAAATGCCAAATTAAGTGAGCATATTTAATTTTTTCAAGTTTGAATGCAATAATTCAGAGAGTATATAGACCTCATCAAATGAAAATCCACATCATACCAAGATTGGAAATTTGGTCGTACATTGGATATATAAAATATAATAACATCCATCACATGATAGCAAAACTAGCTACGATAAATGTGTTTACTCATTTTTCAAATTTATTTGGTACCAATATTTTTAGTATGATTCAAGCAATTGCGAATCACCATTGTAGCCCAAATAATACCCATCATCATACACTGCGAAGTGAAAAAGCGATTGGAGTATATGTTCATGCAATCAAAAAATAAATAGCAATTTGATCAAAATTATGGAAAAACTCTTTTCATCTTGATCCTGCTGGTAGCGAATGATTTAAAGTTGATGAGCAGTATAGCATAATTAGCCCAAATCCAAAAATACTAGCTCAAATTATAGCATAGCCATTTCACATATTACAAGCTCTAATTATCATCAATATTGTAGCGACAATACCAAAAATTAGTCAAACTCAATGTGAAATTGCATTTGCTATCTCTTCTCATTTAGTGAACCTAGGATTATTGCTATTAGTCAGATCTTTCTCTTTTAATTTCATATAATACTATTTACCAATAAAATATTACGCTACTTATATGTAATTAAAATTTAAAATCAAAAGAAAAAACTCCAATATTTCATGGAGTTTTTATATATTCATTATTCAATCTTTCTTTTATCCAAGGAAATCATCTTCACTCATGAAGTTTACATTACTTGGTATTTCAAAACTTACTCATTTTACCCCGGCTTTACAATTGATTTTTATATCATCATTAGAATTATAATTGTCGCTAAGCTGTTCTTCCATAGTACCTTGAGCTTCTGCTACAAATCCAGCTCATTCTCACAACATATCATACAATTCTCATCGAGAATAAGTCTTTCCATCTTTTGTAAGAGTATAAACGGACAAAGATTCTCCATCTGCAGATAATGTCGCTTCTTGATAAGATTTGTCTCCATCTATATAAAGTGTAGCTGTAATTTTACCAAGTTCTGAATCATCAGCTTCTAATTCACAAGTTACTTTACCTTCCTTTTTGTACAAAGCCATTAATTCTTGATATCATGCTGTTCATTCAAAATCTCTTACATCATTTTCGCCTTCTTCAACTATTACATCATTATATTCATTCACACTTCCATTTGTATTATTAGATATTCATTCTTCATTATTAATTGTTTTTTCACATCCAGCCAAAAAACATAAACTCAAAACAAAAATAGATAATAAACCAAATTTTTTCATTTGTAATTTTGATTATTTGATAAAATTTACTTTTTTACTCTATTGTATAAAGTATCATTTCACGCACTATCTTTTACATTCAATACTTTTCAATCTATAGTATAATTTAATGTGATTGTAGAATTTGTATCAGTGTATATCAATGTAAAAGAATCTCAATTGTCAGTGTATGTAAATGGATTAGCATTTCATCAGACTATATATTCTCATGCGCCACTTCCATCAAATACATAAGTGAAACCACCTCACTCGTATTCTCGTTCTCCTGGTAATCATACTTGTGTCAGCGTACATCAAGTGAGTAAAAGTACAGGAGCAATTAATCCTAATATTTTTAATCAAGTCTTTTTCATAAATATAAATTCATTTATTCAATAAAAAATTTACTTAGAAACTCTTTGCAAATCTCAAATCTCAATTTGTGAAATATCTAATATCTTTGATTCAATATCTAACAGCAGCAAGTCTGCTAATTCATATTCCAAATGCAAATCAAGTGTAAATTTCAGGATCAATACCTCATTCTTTTAATACATTTGGATGCATCATTCAAGCTCATAATATTTCCATCCAATCAGATTTTGTTGTGTTTCAAGTCTTAGCATCAATAATATCGTACCTAGCATCGATTTCAAATCCAGGCTCTACAAACGGGAAAAAACATGGCCTAAATCTCAATTCAACAGTTCTTCAAATAACTGCTGAAAGTAGAGTTAACATGCATTCTTTAAATGTAGCAATACTAACATCTTTGTCGATGTAAATTCATTCCATTTGATGGAACATCACATCGTGATGTGCATCCATATCGTCAAATCTATAATCTCTACCAGGACAAACTAATTTCATAGGAGCTCACATCTTGAGCATATCTTCTACTTGCTGACTACTATTGTGAGTCCTTAAAATCAAATTCTCTCCAGTTTTATCCAATTCGTTTACATAGATTGTATCATGCATTTCTGTTGCAGGATGAGTCAATGGGATATTAACTGAAGCAAAATTTTCATATTTAGTTACCATTTCATGTCCATACTCGATTGTGAATCACATGCTTTCGGCAATTTTTTCCATATCTCTCCTTGTCTTTGCCAAAAGATTGAAATGTCCTCATTTATATTTGTTTCACAAAACAGAAATATCTACAATATCTTTTTTTAATTGTTCATTAATTTCAGATATACTAATTTCATTATCTTTTTTTGTGTAAGCATCAGTTAATTTTGTCTTTATTTCAGATAATTTTGCTCAAAGAGTCTTTTTCTCTTCTATACTTGCATCTTTCATTTTAGCAAATTCTTCGTTCAAAAGTCATTTTTTACCTAAATATTTTTGAAAAAATTCTTCTAATCATGCTTTGTTATTGATTGAATTTAATTCTGATAGAGCTTGTTCAAGATTCATAAGTCG
>JAZUKX010000100.1:0-9978 GCA_045643505.1 Candidatus Absconditabacterales bacterium
GTTGGATGGTATGAACCAAGACTTTGTTGAGAAGAAACTGTTTTATCTGCTGATGCTGATACTGGTGATACAGATATCTATGTTGAATCATTAGAAGCATTAGGTGGAGTTGGAGTAGGTTCAACAATTATGGTTACACAAGCAGGATGAAATCCAGTTAATGGATTGTATATTGCTTCAATAACATCTGCTTCAAACAAAATCACATTAGCATCTGCTTTAACAGTAGATTTGAAAGCTGGAGACAAAGTAAGGAGATGAGCTTACTTAAGAGACAGAGGATGTGCAACAGAAATCAACAACTCTATTACATTATGAGGAATGGATTACTACACATCATTCTTTAGGACAATCTCTATTTCTCACGAATTCGATTGGTGTCAATTAAACAAAGACTACTTAATATCTGGATGAATCCAAGCTATAGTAGATTCTATGTTTAGAAAATGAGATATCCAAGCTATAAAAGAATTCTTACATGCTGCTTTCTTTGATAGAAATATTAGATTAGATTCTAAGAGAACAGAAACAATGGGACTTATCCCTGCTATGGAAGCTGCACAACAAGAAGGATTGAAACTAGCTTTCGATTTATCTGGATGTTGTGATGAAGAAGCATCTGAATGTACAAATGCTAGACATCAAATCCAAGCTTTCTTAGATATCGTTATCAACAAAGCTATGGTATCAGGAATGTATAAAAACAAAGTAACAGTAGCTATGAACAAAAAAGCTATGGAAGGATTACATATGATGCAAGGATATTTCCAAGACTATGGAAATGTTGGATTCTTAGATGGTTCTCAATTCGATATCGATGTTTGATTACCAAGAATTAGATATGCAGGTGTTGAAATCGTGTTCAAATACTTACCTATCTTGAACTACTATGATTTCTCAGCTATGTTGACAATTCCTGAAGACAAAGTATGAGTATATCAACCAAAATATACAGTAGTTGATACTACAGGTAAAGTTGTAGCAAATGCTCCTATCAATTGACATATTTCTAATTGAAGCCCAATGTTGAGATATGTTAGCGACAACCCATACAATGTGTGAGCACAATTGTGAGAATGTAATAAAATAGTTTGAGATGTAGTGTTTGCATTGGTGCGAATGTGAATTGATAAGTGAGCATATAGATTCGTTAAGAACTTTGGAAGCTGTGTAATCAACACATGTGATATATGTGGATTAGACGATGTAGCACTTATAGACTAAGATTTCAATGATTTGATAAAAGATAAAAAATATATTGAAATTAGTGTTCAATTATGTATAACATTGGTGTTTGAAAATAATTTTTATTTCTTTCACCAATGTTATAATGAACACTTTAAATCCAAACAGGAAATGTATTAATTGTTGAGTTTTACTTACTTGAATACAAAGGAAGTTTTGTAGTGGTAAATGTAAAAGTAGCTTTAGGAGTAAAACACTAGTAGATAGAGTTTGTAAAAATTGTGGTTCTCATTTTATGTGATGATATAGAGCTATAGCTTGTAGTAATGAATGTAGAAAAGTATTAAAAAATAATACTTATAAAGAAAACTTTATTGCTAAATATTGAGTAGACAATCCATTTAAGCTAGAAAAAACAAAAGAGAAGTTTAGAAATACTATGATTGAAAGATATTGAGTAGAACATCCATCTCAAAGTGAAGAATTATTAAATCGTCAGAAACAGTTATTCATCGATAAATATTGAGTAGATAACCCTATGAAGGATAAAGAGGTTGCTGAAAAATCTGCAAAATGAACTATAGAAACTAATATGGGAAAATATTGAGTCCCTTATTATGTTATGACTAAAGAATGTCGTGAAGCAAATAATATAATAAGTAAACCTAATTTAGAATTTATTAAGTTATTAGATGAAAGATGAATAGCATCCGATAAAGAATTCCCTATAGAATGCTTTTCGTATGATATAAAAGTATGAACTGTATTAATAGAAATCAATCCATTCCCATATCACAACTCCACGTGGTGTCCAAATTGAGCCCCTAAAGCTTCAGATTACCATTATAAAAAACTAAAGTTAGCAAAAGATAATTGATATAGATGTATAATGGTTTGGGACTGGGATGATATAGAAAAAGTTACATATCTACTAGATGATAACAAAGAAACAATATATGCAAGAAAATGTGAATTAAAACAAATAACAAGAGATGATTGTCACGAATTCTTTGAGGCATATCATCTACAATGAGATACACAGAAGAACAAAAACAATATATATATATGACTATACTACAACAATGAACTAGTTGAGTGTATGTCATTTGGAAAACCTCGTTATAATAAAAAATATGAACGAGAAATATTAAGATTATGTAGCCACAAAGATTATAAGGTTGTATGATGAGCTAATAGAATATTTAGAAAGTTCTTAGAAGTAACAAATACTAGTTCAGTAATTAGTTATTGTGATATGTCTAAGTTTGATTGAACTGTGTATGAGCAGCTTTGATTTAAACTATATAAATGGAATAGACCAAGTAAACATTGGTATAATCCTTGAGAAGCAGAGTGTAAACAACATATAACAGATAACCTTCTTAGACAAAGATGATATGACCAAATATTTGATGAGAACTTTGGTAAATGAACAGATAATAATGAACTTATGAGAAACCGTGGTTATGTAGAAATATATGATTGTGGTCAATCCACATTTGTATGGACAAAAGATTAGCAGATTTTTTGTCAAAGCAAAGACAGGGGAGGCTAAAATGTCTTCCCTGTTTTTATTTAAATATTTATTAAAAATAATGTGATACACAGTTAAACAGATATATCAATGAACAAATATATCAGACTCTGGGTGTCAATCAAAAATAGATAGATTTAATGACCTTCTAAGTAGTTTCTCTTGGGAGATATTTGATTTATATCCTATGAAAACAATAGAAAGGTTTGCACCAGCTAGTTGTAAATCACAATTAGAAACAAGGCATCCTATATCAAAGGTATGGTGATTTTATGGTAAATGATGTAATGTAATGTGTGCAATCAATCCACAAGATTGTTGTGCAGGATATAAAAGATTATTAATGGAAGAAATGTACTGAGATAATCTAGATCAGAATTCTTATTCTATTGTCTGAGATAATCTAGTTAATATGAAACTTCCAGAATGATTAACAGATGCATTCATAGTTTATAGTAGATGATTTGAACAAGTTGAATCTATGGATGATGAAGTTGATATGGATAGAAATATATTAAGCTTGTTTAGATTATATATGAAATCTGAATATGCTATAGAGAATTCAGACCTAAATGCTTGAGCAAATTATAGGAGTTTATTCCAAACTAAGTTAAAGAGATTAAAAGAAATGTATGATAATAATGTTAAATGGATCGCTCCAGGGGCACGTAATGCAGCCAATCAATAGTTTATTTTATAATCCAACGATATGTTAGAAATAGATAAAACAGATTTTCGATGGAATTGAAAGTTGTCTGGAGCTGTAAATAATCTATACTATGATTTATTAAATGTTGATGTTACACATGTTCCATATGCTAGGACACATAGGAATTCATCATTCTTTCTCAAGACTAGATTATGATATATTCCTGAACAAGCATTAGCACAAGCCATATCAAGATATATAAATGACGATGAATATGAAGTGACAGATGTGAAAACAATATGGGACGATAATTGTTCATCTAGTAGTTGAGATGTATATATTATGGTTAGAGCTGCAGGAAGAAAATGGATATTTAAATGATGAATATCTAGATGAAGTGATTGAACATTATGTTTTACCGATAACCAATCATCTATAACTAAAGTGTGGGATTGAACAGTACATTGATGTTGAGATTGGAAGATGTTTGTAACAGACTATGCTAAATGAAGTCCTGCTCGTGTATTGGATTCTAGCAGTAGTGTAGTATGACATTGATGAGTACAGATTAATTGATATGAGAATTGAACAACCGTAGGTTACTTCTCTACAAGTGATATAGAAACTTGAGATGATGAGTTCTATTACGATAGATGAAGTAGTTCAATTAAGCCTTGAGATTATCTTGTAATCACCAATTCATTAAATCAAGACACTAGTTGATTTGCTTGACAAGTTAGACTAATTACTTGAATAACTAGTACAGGTAGATTGACATTAGATAGCCCTTGGTTGTGATTTAAGACATTAAACTCTACAGAGATAAAAGACAGTGGTTCTACTGAAGTAACTTGAGATTGACTAACATTTATGGTATTCCACGATTGGGGTTCTGTTATATGATTCACAGATGATAACAACATTCGTTTAGTATATGGTAATGACACAATAGATTTTGAAGATATATGAAGTAATTCAAGTACATCAATAATATGAGTAGCTGATGCAAATAATAAAGTGTTTATCCTAACAGATAATTGATACGTACATTATAATCATGATACAGGATGATATAATAAATTCTATATCAATGATGATATGATGGCTTGACCAGATAAAACATCATTAGTAGCTTATAAAGATTTCTTATTAGCATTTGGTAGTAAGCATATATCTGTATGAGTCCCTGATGATGCTAATAGATATTATACAATGTATAACCAATCTACATCTATCTGAGTATGGAGTAGATATGCATATGCAGAGTATGAATGAGATTTAATATTTGTTTCTAATGATAAAAGGTTATTAGCTTTATGAGTATCTGCAACAGCAGGAAGATATATGTTACAACACGAAGATATATGAGAAATGCTTAATGGTAAACTAGCGACTATGCTAGACACAGATGAAGCTTATGTATGAAGTTATAATAATAATCTAAGAGTGTTTGTATTGTCTAAAGAAAGTCCATATAAAATTGTATGAGGAGAAATTGTTGTTGATGATAATAACAATAATATGACCCATATATATAAGTTTGATACATTATTTAAAGTATGGAGTGAAGATCATTTAAGTAATATATTAATGACTTGAGTGTACGAATGATTATGGTATTGAAGAGATTGAGTATTTGTTAGATGATTGAATGATAACTGAGAACCTGTAGATTATGAAACATATCAAGATTATATAGCTGATAGATGAACAAAAGTAAAAGCACAGGTTAATGCATATATGATAGAGAATGAAAATAATGGTATGGATTGACAGCCAGACTTATTTACTTTGGCTAAACTAAACAGACTTATTACAACATTATGACCTGGTAGATATTCAAACAATACAAAGATACATATCCAATCTTATCTACAATGAATATGAGTAGATTATGAATTCCCTGTGGGGACACCAGATTGAACAATAAATAATCTATGGATAGATTATATCACAAAAGCATATGCTTGAGAAGATGCTGAAGTGGCAGATTGTTTATTAGATGCTGTACAAGATAGTCAGCAAATATTCACACCTAGTCAATGTTGAACAAATAAGATAGCTGTGCAAGATTTAATCAAAGACACTCCACGATGTGAGTGACGTAAAGAATATATGTTACAGGAACATTGAACCTGTATTAATGATAAATTATATACATTCTCTCCTACTATGCCATTAGTAGCAGAACTATGAGAGAACCAAAACTACTCTACACAAATAAAGATAGAGATAATAAGTGACTTAGGAGATATAATGTGCTTCGGTTGATTCTTAGCTGAACTATTTATTGCTCCTATATGATATAAATGACCAGATTGAGAATATGAACTAAAAACACAAACAGATTGTACAAATAGTTAATATTCTTGTTAGCTCTCTGGGAGCTTACAAAATATACCACGAAACACCAGGTTGTTCACTTCGTTCACTCAGATTACAAAGTAATCTGGAAATAATGAATAAAAACACCAGATACTATTGTTATAAAAAATTAAATAAGCAATGGTAAATGTGTTGTGTGGTATAAGTGTAGGCTTAATAAAATTTTAATTAAATTTAACGTTTTGAATATGAACGAATTAGATGCTATTCAACAACAGATGGCAGCTCTAGGTATTGATGTATGAGCAACACCTGAGCAATCAATTCCTAGTTGAGATCCTACATTATCTGAAGAAGATATAGCAATGTTTTGACCAGGTGGTCAATATGCTATAGAAGAAGAAGTAGTGGAAGAAACTCCAATTGAGGATGAGATGCCTGCATATGATATCGAAGAATTAAAGATCGATATTCAACCTATGTTGCAATGACTTCCAAAAGATGAATTTGCTAATCTTATAATATGGATGTCAGCACAATATGATATTTTAAATCAAAATAATTTATAACAATGCCTAGAACAAGAAAAGCACAATCAGGTGCACCAAGAGTTTGAACAGGAAGGGTAGCTAGCACAACCACCTACAACTCACCAGACGTATATAGAATTCCTACAGGGAATAGAAGAGATTGTGATGTACGTAACTATGAGATTATATGAACTAGTCCTATCACTGTTACAACAGAATGAAGTAATATTTATCACATCTCTTTAAACCAAAATGCCCTTAAAGAAATTATTGAATCAACTGATTATGATTTCTCTAATGCTACATTAACACTTGGTACTGTAGATTGAAATATTACATTTGAATGAAATTTAACAGCAGAAGGTACATTTACATGAACAACAGTAAATGCTACTAGTATAGATGCAACATCTATTGAATGAGACAGTATTACATCTGCTACACTAACAGTTACAGCTTTAACAGCTACAGACGCTACAATTAGTGATACATTAACAGTTAATTGAGACGCAACTGTAAGTAATCTATCTGCAACAAACTGAGTAACGGCTGATGTATTATCATCTAATAGTGCAGAAATACAAAGTTTAACAGCAGCTATGGCTACAGTAGAATGAGCATTAGATGTAGATTGATGAGCAACAATAGCTAATGGATTAACAGTTACTTGAGACACATCAGTAGAAAAGATTATAACTAGTTGAGACATAGAAGCTTGAGCTGATGTAACAATAGCTTGAACATTATGAGTGACAGATAAAACAACATTATGAGAATTAGAAACAACATCTGACACTAAACTATGAGGTGACTTAGAGGTTGTTTGAGCTACTACACTAGATGATACATTGACAGTTACAGACACAGCAACATTCAATTGAGCAGTTACTGCTGCATCAACATTATGAGTGACAGGGAATGCAACATTCTCAGCTGATGCATCTTTTGGAAGAAATGTAGCTATAACATGAAATGAAACTATAGCAGGTAATTCAGTTGTTTCTGGGAATTCTACAGTTAATTGAATAACAACATTGAATGGAAATGTTACAGCAGAATGAAATGTAACAGCTAATTCTAATCTATCTGTAGCTAATAATATTACAGTTGGTTGAACAACAACATTGAATTGAGCAACAGAGATTAATAACTCATTAGAAGTAAGTTGAACAACAAGGATAGCAGGTTCAGCAACAGTTGACCAATGATTAACAGTTACAGAACAAATTAACGCTGGTACAATTAGAACAGATGAAGTAGTTGCAGATGAAGTAAGAGTTAATGATTCATTATATTTATCTGAATGAGCAACAGCTCCTGACTTTATATTACAATCTGAGAAAGGTGTAGCTAACTGAGTTCCAACATTGGATGCTAATTGAAGAATGCCTATTAGTCAATTGCCTGAAATCTATACTACAGCTATTGTGAAGATTGGTAGTTGAGTATTTGAAAACACAGATACTGTTGTAATCAATGATACATCTATTACAGCAGATAGTTATGTAAATATATCTAACTATACAGATATCCAATGAGATGTAGATGAAATGATTTATCCAGGAGAAATTGTATTAGTAAGTAATCAAGTAGAGAATGGCTCATTTAAATATATAGTTGTAAATCCTCTTAGCTAACGCTAATCGGCTTTATCGGATTATTTACTTCGTAAAAATCCGTAATCCACTTAGCTAATGCTCAATGACTCCACTCGGATTATTTGCTTTGCAACTATCCGGGGAATCCTCTTAGTTAAATAATTTAGATTATAAAATAATAATATAATATGCCAGCAAAGACATCGCAATTATATATTGGTGATGGTGAATATGTAGAGAAAACATCTCGTGAGATTACTCTCACAAGCGAAGTTAAGGCAAAGATAGATAATATTCCAGCAGTAGTTAATTCTTTTGATAGTGTGTCTACAACAGATGCACTATCTGCTGCTGCAGGTAAACAATTAAAAGATTTAGTAGATAGTGTTTGAACAATCTGAAAATATCTATCAGCCTGGGATTGTGCTACATGATTGCCAGTAACAGACCCAATAGATAATCCACATCTATATAAAGTGTGAGATTATTATGTAATATCTAATGTAGCTGCATCAAGTTGAACAAACTATCGTCCTGATAGTGTTAAGTATGAACATTGAGTCGCTTCTACAGCTGTAGAAACTTGAACTCCAGCATTAAACGATAGTTATTATTATGATTGAGTACAGCGGGTATTACAACCATCAGGATGACGTACAATTGTAATTGATTCTAGTTTATCATCTACAAGTACAAATCCTGTAGAAAATAGAATAATAAATTCAGCATTAAATTGAAAGCAAGCAACAATAAGCGATTTGGCTACCATACGTAGTTGAGCAGCTTTAGGTGCAACAGCTATTCAACCTGGTGCTAATATATCAACATTAACAAATAATTCTTGATTTGTAACTAGTGGAACAGTAGATAGTAAAATAGCTACAGCCACATCAGATTTTGTAACATCTAGTACAGTAGATAGTAAGATATCAACAGCAACTGCAAACTTTGTTACAAGTAATGAAGTTAATACACAAATTGGTACAGCATTAACAACTTGAAACTATACTACAGCTACTGATGTTAATAGTGCTATTTCAACTGCCACACAATGAATGGTGACAGAAACTAGTTTAGCAACAAAAGGTTATCAAACACAATGAGAAGTTAATGCAGCAATAAGTAATGCAACATTACATATGGCTGAAACTTGAGATAATATAACAGAATTTGTAAATAATGCTTGATATCAAACTGCTAGTCAAGTATCTAACACTGTTAATACAGCAGTAGCAGGTAAACAAGACACATTAGTAAGCTGAACAAATATAAAAACAGTTAACTGAACATCTCTACTAGGTAGTTGAGATATAACAATACAAGGTGGATGAGCATGTTCATATGATGCTGTCGTATGAACTTGAAGTGAACAATATAACACAATATGAGAAGCATTTGCTGCATGAAAAAGAAACATATTTGTAAGAAACTGAACATATGTAGAATATGATTGATTTAATGTGACAAACTGATATTTATCAATTGTATGAGAAAGTAGAGATTGAGTAAAAGTACAAATTCCGTCTAATTGTTCAGACTCTAGTTCAAGATTTATTAATATGGGGACATCTCCAAAAAGTTTATTCTTAAAAAATATATCATTTGATATTACATTTTGTAATGTTGATTATTTTGTAAGAAGTTCAAATGTAGCTTTTGATTTAAGAGTAGAAGATTGTAACTTTACATACTCTACCACACATACATATAACGATTATTTATTCTATTGTACTGAAGTAATAGATAGGGCAACTTGAAGTGATAACCAAACAATATGTCCTAAAAATCCATATAGTTGAATGTATAGATGTAACTTCTATACTGAAGCTAATAAAAACAATAGAGTAGTAGTATGGTATTGAGATTCTTACTTTGATTCTTGTAAGTTTGAAACAGGAACAACAGCATGAGAAATGTCATTTGTATATTGAGATAATATATTCAAGAATTGTTATATGAATGTATTCCAATTAGATTGATGAGATATGCATTTCTATGATAGTATAGTTGAGATAAAATCTTGATGATTATTAGAGCAATCTAATAGTGGTTCAACACCTAATGGTATAGATTTAAACTTATTAAAAAATAGTTCGTTTGAAATTAGATGAGTAATAGGTACAAACCCAACAGACAATATTAGGATTTGATTAATAG
>JAZUKX010000101.1:0-15674 GCA_045643505.1 Candidatus Absconditabacterales bacterium
TTATAATTAAAAATATAATTTAATGTATATGTAAAATTTATTTGTATAATTATAAGCGAAATGCCAGAAATACCTTATGATGTCTATGAATCTCCAAATGAAATTGTGATAATTGTTCCATTAGCAGGTGTAAAAAAGGATGATATAGATATTGTCATAGACGATGATAGATTAGTAATACAATGACAGAGAGAAAATGTTGTATTGAAAGAAGATTTTATTCCGTTAAAAGAGACTTGTTATCGATGACCAATTAGATTGGAGATTGATTTACCTCCTCAGTGTTATTTTGAGAAAATTCATAGTAAAATATCTATGGATAATGTCTTACAAATAATTGTACCAAAAGCAATGATTCCATGAAAGATTGAATTGGAGGTTGAGTATGATTAAAATAAATTTTATTGATAATATATTACAAAATGCCAACTAAAAAGACAAAAGATGAATCTTCTTTTGAAAAAACAGTAGATACAGCAAAAGAAGTTACTGCAAAAGCTGCAGAAAAAGTGTGAGAAGAATCAAAAAAAGCTGTGTGAAAAATAGCTTCGCGATGGGATTCTGCGACTACAGAAGATAAAATTTTGAGAATTTTATGAGCAATTTTATTGATTATATGATTGATCGTTTTGTGGGATATGGTCATTGGTTTGATTTTGATATTGCTTGGAGCTGCATTAGTTACAGGATTTTTCTACAAAGATAAATAGTATATTCGAGTTGTATGATAAAAAAAACAATGAGATTAATTTTTTTTTTGATTTTGTTGTTTTTTTTAATTTTCACTTTTTTTTTGACAAAGATTGTTTATTATAATAGTGACTTAATATATTTATAAGTTAACCGTGTATCGTGAATAAATTAAGTGAGTATATAGTAGAAAATGTAGATATTGTCGATATTATTTCCAGGAGAGTGCAATTAAAGAGAACTGGAAGTAATTTTTCAGGTTTGTCTCCTTTTCAGCATGAGAAGACTCCATCTTTTATGGTTTCACCTCAAAAACAAATTTTCAAAGATTTTAGTTCATGAATTGGTTGAAATGTGATTACATTTGTGATGGAGTATGAAAAAGTAGATTACATGGATGCAATTAAAATAATAGCTGATGAACAAAGAGTTGATATTTCAGAATTTTTAAATCAATCAGATAGAGCAAAAGAATACGCAGATGATAGAGAAAAATTGAAAAGAATACATAAATTAGCTCAAGAATTCTTTGTAGATAATTTGCATAAATCACAAAAAGCATTAGATTATCTTCATACAAATAGGAAACTATCTGATAATGTGATTTCGGATTTTGGAATTTGATATGCTCCAGATTCGAGTTATTGATTGATTGAAGCCTTGAGACAAAAGTGATTTAATGAACAAGATTTGATTCAGGCCTCGCTAGTAAAAAAATGACAATCAGATTATTTTTCTTTTTTCAGGAATAGAATTACTTTCCCAATTTATGATACAAGGAATAATATTGTATGATTTAGTGCTAGAGTGATAAATCCTGAGGATCAACCAAAATATTTAAATAGTAGTGAACAGGCTATATTTGAAAAATCGAAAATATTGTATTGATTGAATTTTGCAAAAAATAACGTGAATATCTTTGATAGCTTGATTTTGGTTGAATGACAAATGGATGTAATTTGATTATATAAATTAGGCATGCCTATTGGTGTTGCTACTTGTGGTACAGCAGCTACTGATCAACATTTTAAATTGTTGAAAAGATTTTCTGAAAATATATTCCTTTTATACGATAATGATGATGCTGGTAAAAATGCTACTGTGAGGGCACTGAAAATAGCATATAGAGAAAATATGTTTCCAAAAATGATACAGTTGCCAGAGTGATACAAAGATACCGATGATTTATCTAATGATGTAAATGGAAAAGAGATATTTGAGTGATGTATTAGAGAAGCAAAGGATGGCTTTATACAAGTATATGAATTATTGAGACACAAGTATGATTTGACATCGCCTATAGATAAGCAGAAATTGTTTAATGAAATGTTTTCTCTCATTGCGTGTGTAGATAATTATACAATACAAGAACATTATAAGCAATTATTGGCTGATAAAGTGTGATTACCGTATGAGATATTGTCTGTACAATTTCAAAAATATTTGAAAACAGATGGTAAATTTGAATTTATTAAACAACAACAGAAAGAGCAAAAACCATCATGGCAACCTGATAGAGAAAAAATTTGTGTTAGTTTGTTCCGAGATGATTTGTGTAGTAAATATATTTCAGAGCCTAGTTTGTATAATTGATTAGTAAGCTTTGCTAGAAATATAGCTGAAATCTTGCCTGATGATTTATTATATAAAGTATTTTTTTCTCGTGATGATTTGGATGGTCAAGAAAAATTACAAATGGATGAACTTCAATTGTGGTGGGATAAAGAATTAGAATGATTGTCAGGAGATGAAAAGAAGATCCAATTGATAAAAAAATTGGTTTTAGAGCATTTGCAGAGCAAGTTGAAGTTTGTATTAAAGATGAATTCTGTATCTACGGATGTAAAGCAAAAATTATTATTGGATATCAAAAAAATATAAAAAGAAAAAAGTCCTGAAATCAGGACTCCTTTTTTGAATAATTGAAACAAGCTCTGCAAAGGGAATGATATCTTTCGTTTCCTCCAATTTCAATTTGAGATCCACAATTGATGATGTGTCCGTTTGAATCAAAACGAGCATTGATTATAGCTTTTTTGCCACAGTCACAACTTGATTTAATTTCTACGATGTCATCTGCGATAGCAAATAATCGTGCAGAGCCTTCAAATAAATTTGATTGAAAGTCTGTACGAAGTCCAAAGCACATTACATTTATGTCATTTTTATCTACAATTTCTGCTAATTGATTGACTTGTGCTGTTGTTAAGAATTGACATTCATCTACTAAAATCCATTTGACAGGTTTGTCTTTTATTATAATTTCAATATTGTCTGAGTCTGAAATTAAAATGCAAGGTCTATTAAGTCCTGTTCTAGATTTTATGATAGCTGTACCATCTCTTGTGTCAGTTGCTGGTTTTAAGCATAAAATTGGGATATTGTGCTCTTGGAAATTATATGCAGAAGTTAATAACTGCATTGTCTTTGCTGACCCCATAGGTCCATAATAAAAATATAATTTTGCCATAATGTTTTATTTTTTTGTTTGTAATTTTTTTTTATTTTTTATGTAATAAAAAAAGACTCACTAGTTGCAAGTCTTTTTTAAAAATATAGGAAATTATTAAAAATATTTTATACACCTTAGAAAGGTAAATCGTCACTTTGATTATTTGCAGAGGTGCTTCCAGAAGCTTTTTCCATCCTCCAAGCTGAGATACTATTGTATCGTCTACCATTGTATTCTTTTCATCTACAATCTAATGTAACTTTTATTTTGTCTCATTGAGCAAATTGTTTTGCCATATCGACTTTTTTGTCTCAAAGTTGCTCTAAAACTAAAGATTGTTTGAAATCTTTCTCTGAATCTTCTTCTACAACTAATGTGATTTTGCGTAAATTGTTTTGTCAGACTGTTTCTTCGTTTCACATCATAGTAATAATTCCTTCAAATTCCATTTCATAATTCGTAAAATAATAAAAATGTAATATTTATTACGATTGATAATGTAATGATAAAATTTATTTTTTCAATACAATTTTGTAAAAAAGTTTTTTGACGAAAAAAACTAATTTTTGTCTACATCTGAAATGATTTTTTTTCATTTTTTTAATATATCTTTGCTTCATTTTAGTAATTCTTTTCCATCGGCAATTAATTGTTTTTTTTCTTCAGCAGTTTTATCTTTGTCTTTTAATTTTCAAAAAGTTTCTTTTGATTTGTGTAATAATTCTTTTCAGTCTTTTAATAAATCTTTTGAATTGTCGATTATTTTATCTGATTTTGTGATGATGTTTTTACATTTTTTGATTGCTTTTAAAATAATTCACATTGTATATGATAATATTATAAAATAATTTATTTATGAAATTTTGTTTTTGTTGGTAAACAATTCTTGTATAATGATTAATATTGCTCAAGTACATATAAAAATATCAGCAATGTTGAAGATAGGAAATCGTTTAAACATAATTATAAAATCTCTTACTCATCATAAAAAAATTCTATCAATTAGATTTCCTATTGTTCATCAAATCAAAAAGATTGTTGCTCGTTTTCATATGTATTTTTTTTTGTATCAGATAATGATAATTATTGTTATTATCAAAGTCAAAGCAATTATTAAAATCATATTGATTGGTAATGATCGAGAAATTCAAGTATTGAATGCAGGCTCTAAATGGAATAATCCTGCTCAGATTTTTTGGTTGTAAAAAATATATTTTGTTATTTGATCAATCAATAAAAATGTGGCAATATATACTATTGTGGAAAATCGTTTTTTCATAACTTCTTTATATTTAATTTATTATAGAAAATCAAGCGAAGATTTTTTAGATGTTTTATTTTTATAATAACACTCACACAGTCTCGATATGATGGGTTTGAGGAAACATATCTACAGGTTGTAGTGAATTTAATTTGAATCATAATTTATTAAATAATTCAATATCTCTAGCCATAGTAGTTGGATTACATGAGATGTAGAGTAGTTTGAAATTGTTTGTCTTTTTTAGGTTTGCAATTCGATTTATCACATTTGTGTGAAGTCATTCTCTTGGAGGATCTACGATAACTAATCAAATATTTGATAATTCGAAATTTTCTTGGTTTTTGATATCTTTATTGTCTGGTAATAATATTTTTTCAGCAGCAGAAGCTATGAATTTGCATTGGTCTTTGATTCAATTAATTTCTGCATTGTGTCGGGCATCTTGTATAGCTTCTGGGACAATTTCAATTCATAGCAATTCTTCTCAGATTCATGATTTCAAAAAACTAATTCAGATACTTCCAGCTCCACAATACAAATCTAATATTTTTCATTTGATTTCTCAGATATTTTGCATTCATGTAGCAAATAGCCTTTCAGCTCAGTGTGTATTTGTCTGGAAAAATGAAAATGGAGAAATCCTAAATTTAGCAGAGATCGTATCATTAGTTTCATTATCTGTGAATTGTAATTCTTCATAGATAAATCAATCTCATCGTAATGTCTCGGTGGAAATGTCTTGTCATCTTACGATATCAGCTAATCCGCTATTGTATGTCACGACAAAAGTTGAGACATTTTTTTGTATAAATTCATCTAATTTTAATTTGTCTTTTAGATTATCTCGTTTTTGTTTGTTTTCAATATCATCATCTAGAATTGGAAAAACATTTAAATTTATCAATAATTGACCAGTATTATTTCATTCTCTGATTACAAGATGTCTGAAAAATCATCTGTGAAATTTCTGGTCAAAAGTTGGTAATCATGATTCGAAGCATAATTTTTTTAAATATTCAAAAACTTGATTCATTTTATCAGAAATTAAACCACAATTATCTACATCTATAATTTTACTAAATTCTCATTGTTTATGAAAACCTAGATTCCATTTATTATCTATTCATTCTTTGGCTGAGATATAAACTCAAAAACTAAATTCAATTTTATTTCTATATCATTTATCTTTTGGAGATGGTACAATTGGTAAAAATGTTGGTTTTTCTTCCATTTTTCTGAAACAATCTTGAACAATTCATTCTTTGAGTTCTAGTTGTTTTAGATAGCTGATTAATTGCCGTTTACATCCACCACATCATATTTTTGCGGATTTTTTAGTTGGTGTTGTTGTTCAATCTTTTTGAATATTTGTGAAAAAGTGTGGACAGAAAATTTCTCAATCGAGATAAGATTTGTCATATTCATGTACTTTTGCTATATGTCATTCAAGGTAGTCTGAATGTTTTTTTGTGATATTTATATCTACTATACTTCATGGTAAAGCTCATCATTTGATCAAAATTTTTTTCCCATCATCAGTAGTAGCGATACCAATTCATCCATATCAGATTCTTTCAATTTTTACATTTTGTAAATTTTTCATGATTTTTAATTTAATTAAATTTTTTCTTGTGAGATTTTAATGAAATCTGTTTTAGTTTCAAATGATAATGAACATATTGCATATGCAAAGTCAATGTTTTTCAGAATTTTTTTTCTTTTTTATAAAAAAATGGACTCATTAGAGTCCATGATTTTCTTTATTCCAAGCATTACAGCCCATTCGCCAATCATCATCGTATACGCCGTAACATCTTTGAGTACCGCAACTCCAGCAGTACTTTTCGTTGAATTCTTTTAATAATTTTTCACTTTTTTCTTGCATACTTTTTACGATAATTTCTGTGAGCTTTTTATTTATTCCATAGAAATTTAAATTGCATTCTTTGTGTATTTCAAGAAAATTCTCTGTAGGAATGGAGTCATTTTCATCTAAGATTTCTTCAATATCTTCGATAGATTCATCTTCGTGTACATAAAATGCTTCATTTCTTTCGACATGATTTCCACCTAAATACGATAGGCCATCGTATAATTGATTAACGTTATTTTTAGGTGTAACTTTGTATAGATCTTCAATACATATAGCAATCCATTGACCTATTAATGCAGACATCTCTAGTAATTGTATTACTATGTAGTTTGCAGGAATATAGTCAAAGATGTAAAGATCTTTCATCAGACTAAAGTCTGTAGGTATTGGTATGTCATGAAATACTTCTATGTATCGTACTTCTATACCATTTTTGATTATTGTTTTTATTTCCATATATTTTTATTTTTGTTGGGTTAATTAATTTATTTTTTTATATTATAAATATTTAGATCAAAATATCAAAAAGAATTGAATAAAATATTCATAAAATGAAAAAGAGGCCGATTCGACCTCTTTCTTTTGAGTTAATAAATTAATAAATTAATAAATTTGTGATTCCCCACTGCATTAAGTAGGGCAGTAGCGACGAGAACGCCTGTTCGCCTGTTGGAAACCCTTTCCTGAGTCGAAATTTTTTTCGCTTTGGGGAACGTATAGTTCCATGGCAATGGTTGCGACATAAGTAATAGCGGAAATTTCACTCAGACTTGGAAACATGCTGTCCATATTTCGTCATTTGGCTTTTATTCATCTCATAACTAGTATTGAGATAGGAGATCCCCCCTTTTTTGTTTTATATAGTGCCCCTTTTCAATTGGACAATAATTATAATATATATTTTTCAAATAAAATCAATACTTTTTTTGTATTTTTGTGTTTGGTCAATAAAATAGGCTTTGTATATCTTAGTATTACTATGAAAAACTTCAAAAGTTTTTTTTGTAAAGTTGCATGCTCAATATGAATATTTTTTGAGTTTCGGTTGTAAAAATTTTTGTTTTGAATTAAAATTTATTTTATAGAAATCTTTGTGCTTGAAAATAAAAAATTAAAATATACAAAGTATCTATATTTATTTTGTGTGATAGACTATGTTATTATTTTGAGATTTACATATCAATTCTCGTGTGTGTGATAGAGTAATTCAATCTATGAGACAGCGAATAGACCAAAATCCTAATGAAAAAAATTTGGTGTTTTTGTGAGATTATGTTTATCATTTTTCTTATGATAGAGAAGCATTATTGGCATTGTATACATTATTTTTGGATTTGTATAGTCAATGAAAAAATGTATATATTTTATCATGAAATCATGATTGGCTTTGAACTACTTTTGTTTTTGAGGAAGCAAAGAGGACTTATGAAATTATCAAAAAAATAAGTAATTCTGATTTTACTTGAAAGATTGAATTTATTACACAACCAAGGATAGCGGAGATTGAAGGAAAAAATATATTATTTTTGCCGTATTTTTTATTGGATAGTAATGAAAATTTAAATTTTGATGATTATAATGTAGATTCTCCTATATCAGAGTCAAAAGTATGAATTTCATCACAATGACATTTGTTGGAAATTGAAAATACTATAATTTTATTGAAAAATTCAAAAAATAAAAATGAGAGATTTAGTGCATGTGTAAATAAAATTTTATTGAATAATTACAAAAAGTATTGAAATTTGGTTGTGATGCATCATTATTATACTGAGTGAGTTAATTTCCCTGGACAAAAATGAAGATTTTATTTCAATGATGTTTCATTGTCCCATTTGTTTTGTGAATTAGATGGATTGAAATTGATTTCATGACATTTACATCAATGATTTGCTTACAAAAATTATTTTTGTGTTTGAAGTGTCCGAAGTACATCTCCTTTGGAGATAAATCAAGCGAAATTTTTGTTTAAATATTTTGATGGAAATATGGAATGAAAAATGTGGTTTGTAAATCCTTATTTTCAATTGGAAAATTTAGAAAAAGATTCTTTGATTGATGAAAATTTTTTAAAAAATTTTGAAAAAAAAATTATCCAAGATAATATAAATAATTATATGAATCAAAGTCGAAATGTACAAATTCAAACGGAATATGAATTAAAAAATAAGGATATCTCGGTTTTGTTGAAAGTGGATGATATCAATTATGATGATATGTATTCTTATATTGATGAGAGTGTTTTCAAAAATTTAAAAGATGTGAAATTAAAGAAAAATTTTGCAAAGACAGAAGATGTTTTTGAAAAAATGGATGTGGAGTGAAAAAATTTGACATCAGGATTTTCAGATCGAAAGTGATTGCTTAAGCAGTATTTGACTACAAAATATCCAGATGAATATGATAAATATTTAGAATTTTTGAAATGAGAAAATATATTGTAAAATATTATATCATTTTTTTTTATCTTTGGTGGTGTATTTTTTTGTAAATAATCGAAATTTTTGAATAAAATATTTTTTGAATTATAATTAGTGTGTGAAAACTTTTTATGATTCATAATTTAATTGATATGATATTAAATCGTTTAAGAAAAATATTTCAATCAAAAACCACAAAGAGGATTTGTTGTGTGTTTGTGGTTTTGCTAATTTGATACTTATGTTTTTCTGTATGATCAGATTGTTTTGCAGATGGAGATATCTCTTCATTAACTCAGACAAAAATGCAAAATTTTAGTTCAATTGTTTCTGAATTATTGAAATGAATATATGTGCTTTTGCGGCCATTGTTGTATATTTGTGGTATTGCACTGGATAATTCATTGGTATATGGATCTTGGTTACATTTGGATGCATCTTTGTGGACATTGTGGAATATCATGAAAAATATAGCAAATTTTGCATTATGAGTATTGGTCCTTATATCAATAGTTGTCAATTTGTTCTCTTTGTGAAAATGAAAAAAATTTGCTCCAAAAGAGACTATAAAAAATACAGTAATAGCTTGAGTCCTTATACAGATGAGTTGGTTTTTGGTCGCTGCAATTATTGATGTGTCTACAATTTTGACTTATGCAATATGATGATTACCAATGACTGTATTGAAGACAAATCAAGATTATACAAATAGACCTGTTATGTGAATAAATGCTATTGCATGATATACTCAAAATTGAATGAAATTAAATTTGTATTATTCATATTGAGATCATAAAATTTCAGAATGTGAAATAATAGAGTGATTGTCGGTCAGTGGACAATATATTGTCGGTCCTAAATATGCATATATGTGGGATGAATATCAGCACACTGGCTTTTATTTGGATACGTGATATTGTGCTGTATGAAGTTGGCCATATAGATACAATCATGTTTTGTCTGGATCAACAAACTGAATTTATCCAGATATTTATAATGATTTTAGTACTTCAACTGGAGCTCAGTTAAATACGACATATTTAAATCAATTAAAGACTAATTATCAAAATATCCAAAATGTTTCTTGAGTTATAGATGCTTGTGTACTAGTGCCTTTGGATGCAAGTAAAATTCCATCTACATGTACTGGATATTGAGCATTGTCGTATACTTGAAATGATGAATTCTTTACTTGACAGTTGGCAGACTGATGATTACTTTACACAGTGGATAATTTGATAGAAAGCTCTAAGTGATATGTTGGACCATTGATGACAATATATTCATCATTGTTGGATATACAATCATTTGTATCTATAAGTGATGGTAATTATGTAGAATGATTTATTTCATGTTTTTGTAAATTAATATTTTTCCTTATATTGATAGTGCCTATTTTTTGATTGGCAATAGTTTTGATATGCAGAGTATGAATCCTTTGGCTAGTAATAGCAGCATCTCCAATATTGATATTATGTTGGGTATTTAAAGATTTAATAAAATTAGATAAATTTTTGTGAGGTAATTTAAATTTATGAAGTTTAATAAAATTGGTTTTTGCTCCAGTGATTGTGACATTTGCAATTAGTATGTCATTGATATTTATCACGGCAATTTCTTCAATAAAACAAGACTCTCTACAAAGTGAAGAAATAATGAAAGAAATGTGAATAGAAAAAAAAGAAAATACTTATTCTATTTTATGATTGGTAAATATACAATTGGATTCAAATATAATAAGTTCTGCACAAGATGATTTTGTATATTTTATTACATTGTTACTTTCGTGTGGAATTATTCGATTTTTGCTGATGGAAGCAGTCAAGTTGTGTGGAAATGTATGAAATAAAATTGGAGAAAATTTGAGTAAAAAAGCTGGTAGTCTTGTAGAAAATATACCTATAGTCCCTATACCTACAGGAAATAAGACAAGTATTGCTGCAATTAAGAAGTTACCAGAGACATTGTTTAATCAAAAGTTGATGGCTCCAATAAGGGAAATGAATGATAGAAATTTTGAACAGAGTTTTGCTTGGTTGAGTAATAATCAGGATAAATATAGTGATATGACAATGGTTGCAATGGAAAGAGTTTCAGAATTGAGAAGTGCAAATCCTGGTATTACACCACAACAAATAGAAAGCCAATTAACATGAATGGAAAAAAATGCTTTGATGAATCATTATGGTGTTCAAAATATTACACAAGCTATTACTCAAAGCTTAAATTATTATAAATCTGATGATAATGAAAAAGTAGTAAAACAGTGAAAATTAGCGGAGTCGTCAAAATCATTTGCTGATGCTGTAATGCTTACAAAGAGCCAATTGGATGTATGATTGAAAAATGATCCGAATTGGAGAAATTGGGCTTCATGAGTGGTATGAAGTGCTGTGCAAGTGTTGGATTGAATGTATGTGGTAGATTTTGTCCCTGGAACGGAGAACTCATGATCAGTTGAATATGAATTGCTGGCAAGAGATGACTATGAAAGGCGTCATTTTGGAGAACCTGTAAACTATGCAACAGCTGATGATTTTGCTACATTTAAAGCATCTTTGTCGGATAGTCAAAAACAAGCTTTTGATAACTATCAAACAAAATATAAAGAATTATCTCAAAAATATAAAGATTTGGCTGATAAGTGAGAAAAATCTGATGAAGAGAAAAAAAATTTTGAATGGTTTGAAAAAAATTTGGGAAGTGATAACGCCTTTTTCAATCGATTGAAAAACAAATATAATAAGCCTTCTTCGTCTGAGAATTGAGAATCTGGTGCTAGTGCTTCATAATTGTATTTATAATAATATATAAAATGGCAAAATTTAAACAATTTATAGAAAAGATAGCAACTAAAAAAAACATAAAAATTTTGTTGATGTTTTTCTTGATATTGTGAGGATTTATTTGATTGTCTTTTGCCGATGAAAGTGTTGTTACTACCGATACCGAAAGTATAAAATGATCTTTGGTAAAGGTTTTTTATTATATTTTTTCTGTATTGTCGTGGGTATGGATTGTTTTGGCAAATTTAGCATGAAAACTTATGACAAATGATTTTGTATATGGTACATTTTTACATTTGGATAGTACTTTGTGGACATTTTGGAATATGATGAAAAATATAGCAAATTTTACATTATGAGTGTTGGTGTTGGTTTCTATTGTGAAAAGTTTATTTTCTATGAAATGACTATGAACATTTTCTGATAAATGAATAGATTCTCCATTGGCTGTGATAAAAAATACTGTAGTTGCATGAGTATTTATACAGATGAGTTGGTTCCTCGTTGCTGTAGTGATTGATATATCATCTATTTGTGTCGCTGCTATTTGAGCATTGCCATCACAATTAATATCTTCAAATAATGAATTAATGTCGAGTTTTAGATCTAATTTAAATACTGTTGTTGGAGATACTGTGATTATAGATTATAAAAATGAAACACAACCTATAACTGTAAATCATAGTGAAAATCAAAATCTGACAGATGAGGATATAATGTCGTTGTTTGATACCTTGTTACCGACATCGGATTCTCTTTCTGGACCTTTGATTTATATTTGATTGTCTGTATTTAAATTTAGGGATTATAATGTACAATCAGTGACGGAGTCTACACCTTGGTCATCATTGTTATTGTCTGTATGATTTGATGGTTTGATATTGTTGTTTTATACGATTTTGATGATGTTGTTGTTTTTGTTTAATTTGTTTAGGATAATTATTTTGTGGTTGGTGATACCGATGATACCTTTGATAATTTTGTTAAATGTATTTAAATTAAAACTTTTTGATAAATCTGAACTTTTGAAACAGATCTCTAGTATATGAAATTTGATAAAACTTATTTTTAAACCTGTAATTATGGTCGGAGCTCTGAGCTTAATCTTGATTGTAATATTGCTTATTAGATGAATTATATCAGCTGATGCTACAAATTTAGATATTGAAGATTCTAGTCTTAATATAAAATCTAATTGTACTTCTGAAAATGTTTGTAATTCTACTATGAATGTTTGAAATTTTATAAATGTGACAATAAATGGCGCTAAAGATAGTTTTGCTGATATTATAATATATATTTTATGATTGTGTTTGATGTGCTTTTTGGTTATGGTATCTAAGATGAAAACTTGAATTGCTTTTGTGGATAAACCAATGGAGAGTATATTTGATAAAGTAAAAACATTTGCAACAGAAGTCCCAATTGTACCAGTCCCATGATGAAATAGAATTTCATTGGATAAATTATGAGATGTAGTAAATAGGGAAGACTTATTAACTAGAAGGTTGTGAATAGATCCAGTGGATAATGATGATATTATTAATCAAGACTTGTTGGGTATCGGTAAATCTATAGATCGTTTGACACCTAATTTGTTTAGAGAAACTTTTATAACAGAGGCAAGGAGTTTAAATAAGGAATATAACTTTACAAATAATGATAAAAACTGTAAGCTTTTATATGGTAAAATAGAAGAATGGAATAAGAAAAATAAAAATTCTAGGTCTATATTATATGAAGAAATCTTTCCAGAAAAGGAGAAAAAGGATGAGGAAAAGGTTAGAAATCCTAATGATTCTGATAATAAATAAAAAAATAAATTTCTTTACAAAAAATAGAAAAAGCGGTATATTATACCGCTTTTTAGCTTATTCAATTTTGAAGTTATAAATAAGTCTTTCTTTGTCAGTAGCATATGCAACAATTCTGATATAGAAATTTTCATTTATAGGATGTCCTATTAAAACTCCATTATTGAATTCTAATTTTTTATCACCCATTTTGATAAATCCTATAGATTTTTTGTTTGCTAGGACTTTTTTGATGGCATCTTTGAATAGTATTGGAGGGTCATTAAATGATGTATAGAAACAAAAATTTTCACCATTTAGCATTCTCTTTTTGATGTCCGGTATTAGTTCTTCGATCGTTGTCGGAATTATGGGTTCATTTTGAATGGAATAATTGTTTTTTATAAAGAATTTTTTAGTTTAACTTTTATTTTTTTTATACATATTGGAGTATAATAAAATTGTCTTAAATAACAATATTTTGTCAAAAAATAAAAAAAATACCAAATTGAATGGTATCCTTTTAAATGGAGCGGGCGACGAGACTCGAACTCGCAACAATCTGCTTGGAAGGCAGGGACTCTAGCCAATTGAGTTACACCCGCATATTACTTGGTGGGCCTACTTGGACTTGAACCAAGGACCGACCGGTTATGAGCCGGTTGCTCTAACCAACTGAGCTATAGACCCAAGTAAGACATTTAATGCGACTTATTTTATATGAAAATTTTTTGAAAATTCAAGACATTTTTTATTAATTCTTTTTTTTTAGTTTTATTAGTTATCAGCTTTTATTTTGTTGAATACTTTTGCTCATACGAATAATACTACTATCATTAATATTCAGATAATCAAGAAATCTATATTAGATCAAAAAAATGTATTTCATGTTAATGCCCACCTGATTCAATCTACTCAATATGCTAATGGATTGAATCTAGCTATTCGTTGTAGTCGTGTAGCAGCTGTTCATAAAGGATAAAATGCTCACGAAAGCATCATGAGTGGCATAATCAAAAAGTTATTGATTATTTGAAATCATTGAAAATCTGGTACAAGAGAAGCAAAAATAAGTCCAAAAGCTGTAAAAACTATAGCAATTCATATCATAAATAATACGGCAAATGGGATTGAAATTCGGCTAGTCACATCGATTCCTATACACATGCACAAAATCAATAAAATTATTCATTGTAATAGTCATGTAGTAGCTCATCACAAAGTTTTTCCTATCATAATTCAGATCCTTTTTACAGGTGCTACTAGATACTCTTTTATAAATCAAAAATCTTTGTCTCGAATTAAATCCATTCATGCTCAAATTGAACTCATCATTGTATTTGTGGCTATGATTCATGCTGCTAAAAATCAAATGTAATTTGTCTGTCATGCAGCTTCAAACATTCCTGAAAATCATGCTCAAAATGCTATTATCATCAAGAGTGGTTGTCATATAGATCAAATTAATCTAGCTTTGTTTCTGAAAAATCTTTTTACTTGTCTTCGTCGTAATATATATATTGCTCTTAGCATTTTTAATTTTTTTATTGTGTTAAAATTTATTTTCTCCTAGATTGTAATCTCATTTTCATTCAATCTGTGTTTGATATTGTTTCATCACGGATATCTTTTCATGTCAATTCGATAAAAATATCATCCATATTGTCTTTTCATGTCTGTTTTTTTAATTCGTTGATTGTTCAAATTGCTTGTATTGTACCGTGATCGATGATTGCGACTCTATCGGCTATTTTTTCTACTTCGTCCATATAATGTGTAGTCAAGAAAACCGTAAGTCATTTTTCTTTGTTTATTTTTTTTAGATGATCTCGTATATTTGCTCTACTTTGAGGATCTAATCATACAGTTGGTTCATCTAAAAAAAGTATTTTTGGGTGATGTAGTAGTCATTTTGCGATTTCTAATCTCCTTCTCATTCATCATGAATATTTTTTTACTATTTTGTCTTTGAAGTCTCGTAAATCTACAAATTCCATTAATCATTGGATCTCAGAGCTGATTCTGCTTTTTTCTACACCATAAAGCATAGCATGGAAATACATATTTTCTCGTCATGTAAGTTCATCATCTAGACTACAGTCTTGGAATACAATTCCAAATGTATTTCTCACTAGATCTTGATTTTTGATATCGTGTCAATTTATTTTTATTTCTCAGGAAGTCTTGTCAGACATGGTAGTCAGTATATTGATTGTGGTAGATTTTCATGCTCAGTTTGGACCAAGAAATGCAAAAATTTCTCATGCTTTGACATCAAAAGAGATTCATTTTACAGCTTCGAAATCTCAGTATTTTTTCTTTAGATTTTTGATTTCTATAATGTTTTTTGTCATTTGTTTTGTCATAATAAAATTAATATGTGAGAATATATTTTT
>JAZUKX010000102.1:0-2442 GCA_045643505.1 Candidatus Absconditabacterales bacterium
TAAATGATACAATTGGATTTATACGTGACTTACCACCAAAATTAATTGATGCTTTTTCTAGTACATTAGAAGATAGTATCGAAAGTAAATTTTTGTTACATGTAATAGATAGTTCAGATCCATTTATCCAAGAAAGAATAAATGTAGTAAATGAAATATTAGACGATATCGGAGCAAATCAACCAAAAGTTATGGTTTTCAACAAAATTGATTTAATTGATGATAATAAATTAAAAGAATTAAAAAACACATACAAAGATGAGATTTCTATTTTTATTTCAGTTCGTGATGAAATATGAATTGAAGATTTGAGAAGCCAAATATCAAAAATGATATAAAAAAAAAGCCCATCCTTTGGTGGGCGAATAATAATTAATAAGTTACATGCACAGCAATGTGGATATGCTTATCAAACTTGTTTCGAGGCTTAAGCAATATCTTATTTGTTTTTATTCCCTTAGGATTTACACAAAAGACATCCAACCTCGAACATAATGCTTTAGTCCTTTTTATATAATAAGGGACCCAATAAAAAACATTTTTTTGTTGTGGTATATCTGAAAATTTGCAAACATTTTCTCCACAACGAATCAAAGTAGGATCATCTCCAGATAATATTACTTTATACCCAGAGCCTCTAAAATGAAGACATTTTTTCATACTCATTTTTTCAAATGGAGTCAATTCATCTCCATAATTTCGAAAAACAGTACGAGAGAGTTGTGATTTTTTCTTCTTTTTTTTCTTTTTTTTCAATTCAATTTCTCTAGCCTCATTTAACGCAGCCTTTCTATACTTTGCATTTTCAAGATAAAGTTCTCTTTTTGCAAGAAGGACAACAATAGTAAGAGGACAAGAATTTTCATTTAGACCAACCATAAATTGGTCAAAAAATGAGAAAGAAACCGTATTTGCACGCATTAACGGCAAATAACAATCACTGTTTGAATTTCTTAAGATTTTGTTAATTAATAATTTTTCAGACTTCATATAATATATTTTTTGTTTAACAATCATTTAACTAATATAATTATAAATAATAATAAACATAAAACAACTCAATTTAAAAAAAAATTAGCAGACATTACATCTACTAATTTTCATTATTAATTATTTTATGGCTTAATTCTATTGTGATATCTTGGGAATGGGATTGCTTCACGGATATGATCTAATCCACAAATCCACATTACTAATCTCTCTAATCCATAACCAAATCATGATGTAGTCACTCATCCATATTTCCTAATATCCAAATACCATTCATAATCTTCCAATTTATATCCATGATCCAATATCCTCTTTTTCAATGTCTCATAATCTCCAATTCTCTCTGATCATCAAATAATTTCTCCATATCATTCTGGAGCTAATAAATCTGCACATTTTGCTGTACCAGGATGAGCAGGATCTTCTGGCATATAGAAAGCTTTTATTTCCAATGGAAAGTTTGTCACAAATACAGGTTGATCATACTTTGTCATCAACATTGTCTCATCATCTGCTCATAGATCATCTCCAGATTGGATATCAGATCACATTTCTTGTAATTCTTTTACTACTTCAGCATGAGTTTTACGTATAAATGGTTTTTGTATTTTCTCTAATTTTGAGATATCTCTACCAATTATTTCCAATTCTTTTCTCTTATTTTTCAAAACTCTCTGTACAATATAATAAATCAAATCTTCTTGATATTTCATATTTCATTCATTATCTGTGAATGCTTCTTCTGCATCCATCATCCAAAGTTCATTTAAATGTCTCCTTGTTTTACTTCTTTCAGCTCTAAATACAGGACCAAAGTCATAAACATTTCTATGAGCAGCAATAGCAGCTTCTATATACATTTGTCATGTCTGATTTAAGTACATAGTTTCTCCATTTGTATGTGTTGTCTCATACAAAGATGTACTATCTTCTGCACATGTAGAAGTAAATATTGGAGAATCTATCTTTGTGAAATCATTTTCCTGCATCCAATCATATGTAGCGTGAATTATCTCATCTCTAACTCTCTGGATAGCCCATTGTGATTGAGATCTCAAATACAAATGTCTATTGTCAAACAAAAATTCTACTCCATGATCTTTTTGTCCAAGTGGATAATCCTTGGCTAGACTTACTACTTCAAAATCTTCCAATTGGATTTCAAACTCGTCTTTTTTTGGATGTTTACTAACTATTCATGAAATTTTTATTGAAGATTCTATTCCACAATTTTTCAATTCATTAAATCTATTTTCTCATATATTTTTTTCTTCTACGATACATTGAATATAACCTGTACCATCTCTAAATTCTATGAAACCAATTTTTCCAGAAAATCTGATATGTACTATCCAACCTGCTAGATTTACTTTTTTTCATACATAATCAGCATTAATTTTTTTTATCAAATCCATTTTCATCAATTATGAAATATAAAACATTATCTATAAA
>JAZUKX010000103.1:0-3831 GCA_045643505.1 Candidatus Absconditabacterales bacterium
TATAGGATTGATAGTTTGAGTTTATTATGCATGAAAAGCTGTGTATAGATTATTTTTTATGAGTTATAAACAAAAACATTCATTGGCACAAGCTGAGAATTTGAGATTTATACAAGTAAGATTACAAAAAAATGCAGTTGCAAAATCATGAGATATAGAAGCTACTGATCATGTACAGCAGATGAAAGATAATATTGAATTGATGAACCAGGTTTTAAAAAATTTTTATGCAATATATGATGACTCCAGAATAAATAAAATTTTTGGAAATAATTATATAAGTATGGAGTTGGTTGTGGAAAAAGAAATGATAAAATATTTTTTGTGAATTCCCAAAGCACATGTATCTACGGTAAAAAAAATGATTGCTGCTTTTTATCCTACTGCATTTATTGAAGACGTAGACCAACCTAAATTTTTGGAAGCATGAAAATATATGGCAGGATGACAATTTTATCCTACGAAAAATAGCGTCCATCCTATTAAAACGTATGAAAGTTTTGAAGCAGATCCAATGGATAGTATATTGTCATCTTATAATAATGTAAAAAAGGATGAAAAGATGTGTTTACAAGTATTAGTCCAACCATTACATGAATCTACTTTAAAGAGTATGAGAAAAAAAGCTGAAAAAATAAAAGATTGAAAAGATTTTGGTTGGTTTAAAACGTTCATTTTAAAATTGTGGAAGGCTTGATCAAAAGATGAATCTAAACATGAAGAAGATCAAAAGAAAAAGCATAAACATGATTTTTCTCAACAACAATTGTGAGATTTTGATAAGAAAATGGATGATGAAATTTTCCTTACAAAAATTAGGGTATTTGCAGTCTCTCCTGATAAACAGAGACCAGAAAAAATGGTCGATGAAATGTGAAGATTATTTAATCAGTATAATTATATTTGATTGAATACTTTGAAATTGAAAAAAATGAAAAATATTAGATCTTTTGCAAAAGATGTGGTAATGAGGGATTTCTATACACATTATCCTACTTTTGAGGATTTGAAGGATTTTGACAAAAAGAATATGCTAAATATCAAAGAATTATCATCTATAATTCATTTTCCACATGCGAGATTTAATCAAAATCCACGTATTATGTGGCAACTTTGAAAGATTGTCTCAGCTCCTGATAATATGCCAACTGAATGAATGCATCTTTGACGAAATGAATTTGGGGGAGTGAAAAGAGATGTCTATCTGACTGATAAGGATAGATTTAGACACGTATATATTATTTGACAGACATGAACTTGAAAATCAACTATGATATTAACACAAGCTCTTGAAGATATGAGAAGATGAAATTGATTTTGTGTGATTGATCCTCACTGAGATTTAGTAGATACATTGATGCAGTTTTATCCAAAAGAGAGAATCGATGATTTAATATATTTTGATTTATCAAATACAGAATATCCTATAGCATTTAATCCTCTTGACTGAGCTAAGACTGATGATGAAAGAGATGTACTTACAAATGATATGGTTGAGATGTTTGTAGATATGTACTGAAGTGAAATATTTGGTCCGCGTATTCAGGACTATTTCCGTAATTCGTGCTTCCTTTTGATGGAACAACCTGATGGTTGAACACTTTTGGATATTATGAGACTATTTACAGATGATGCATTTGCTGAAGCAAAAATTAGAAATGTAAACAATCCTGTGATTCGTTCTTGGTGGGAAAAAACATATAAAAAAATGTGAGATAGAGAAAAACAGGAAATTATACCTTTTATCCAGGCTAAATTTTCACCGTTTACTACCTCTACATATGTTAGGTGAGTTGTTTGACAGCCAAAATCAGCATTTGTCTTTGGTGAAGCTATGCAACAGAAAAAAATTATAATGTGTAAATTAGCAAAGTGATTGAGTTGAGAGACAAATAGTCAACTTATTTGAAGAATGGTCGCAATGCAAATTAAATTAGCGGCTTTGAGAAGAGCTGCAATACCTGAAAGTGAGAGAGTTCCATTCTTTTTATATGTGGATGAATTCCAAAATTATGTATCAGCATCTTTTGAATCTATTTTGTCAGAAGCTAGAAAATATAGATTGTGACTTACAATGGCACATCAGTATGTGGATCAATTAAAAAAAGAATGATTATGATGAGCACTTGATCTTTCTAAAACTATTTTTGGTAATGTATGAACAATTTTTGCTTTGAAAGTCTGAGCTCCTGATGCAGAGTTCCTTGAAAATGAATTTTCTCCAGAATTTACAAAAATGGATTTACAAAGTTCGGAGATATTTAAGTGAATTATGAAAATGAGTATAAATGGATCACAATCAAGACCATTTTCACTTACGAGTAGGACTATTTACAATGATAAGCCGTTAAATACACCAGAAAAAATAGAAATAATGAAACAAATTTCTTCACTTAAACGATGAACAAAAAGAGAATTAGTAGATAAGGAAATATATTTTAGGATTTGAGTATAAAATAGTTATATAAATGTCATTCTGAGAGAGCGAAGCGACCGAAGAATCTAATGGAATTATTATTTAAGATTCTTCACTTCGTTCAGAATGACAATTTTTTTATTAATTAATATATAATCTATCAAAATTTTTCTCTACAATTTTCCCTAAATAACATCTTTCTATTCATAAAAACTCAGAAATGAAATCATAAAGATGTGTAATCATAGCAGGAGTATTCAATTGTCATCTAAATTTTTTTGTTGGCAAATATGGAGCATCAGTTTCTATAAGTAGCTGGTCTAAATTCATTATAGCTAAACTGTCTCTTAAGTTTTGGGCGCTATTGTACGTAACATTTCCACAAAATCAAATTCGTAAATTTTGAAACTCATTTTGAGCTTTTCTGATCTCATCTGGTCAATATCATCGGCAATGAATATAGATTTTCAAATCTTTGTATTCTTTTAGTATATCAAGTGTGGTTTCAAAATCATCTCTGGAATGAATGACAACTGGTAGATTATATTTTTTTGCTAGGTCTAATTGCTTTTCAAATAATACTTTTTGAATTTCTAATTTTGGGTCGCATTCGCAGTGTACATCAATTCATATTTCTCAAATAGCGACTATATATTCTTTGTTTTCTGTATACATTTGTTCTAAATTTTTTAGATAGACATCTATATTATCTAGTGTTATTACTCAGTCTGCAACATATTCTGGATGAAATCAAATAGTGCATTTTATGAATGACGTTCATTTGTATGATTTTGATATGATTATTCAGTTTTTATTGTATTCAGAATCTGCTCATACATTAATTAATCTATTTCATCATGCATTTTCAAAATCAGAAATATATTTTTCTCGTTCTGGAAATAATTTATTGCAATTTAAATGTGTGTGTGCATCTAACATTTTTTATGATAAAGAATAAATGTTTGTTGAAAAATTTTATAATAATTTGTTAATTCAAATCAAAACTTTTTGAAAAAAAGACAGTCAAAGAAAATAGCTGTCTTTATAATGTAATGATTTTATTCGGGAATCAGTTTATCCCCAGGGAATGTCGCTTCATTAGGATCAATAGTCCACAAAGTTGGTGACATGGAGTTATATACAGCTATCATTTCGTCGTAATTGACGAAAATCGGCTGAATACATGACATTGACATTACATAAATCTTTTTACCAGATTTATCGACATATGTTACAGATCCTTTTCTGATTAGATCTCCCCTTTTAAAAATAACATTGTCTCTGTATTTTAAATCGGAGCATCTTCGGGTGGGTGGAATTTGTTTTTTCATCTTTATTATTTTTTTTTTGATTATAGCATTGTGATTATAATATTTTGACTAAAATAGTCAAGATTTAATGTGATTTAATTCTTG
>JAZUKX010000104.1:0-2292 GCA_045643505.1 Candidatus Absconditabacterales bacterium
TTATCATTCACTTGAAATTTTTTATACTTTTTATATATAAATTTCTTGTTGTTTTACTTGTATTATGTTTATATCATGAAAAAAATCATACCTTTATCATTTTTGATTGTAACTGTCTTGTCTATGACTTGATGTGATGAAGTGACCAGCACAAATGACCATACAACAAACGATACTGACAATATTGTTTGTACAGATATACAAAAAAATGCTGTGGCTTGCACTGAAGAATTAGCTCCAGTATGTGGAAACGATTGAAACACTTATGATAATGCCTGTTTTGCATGTGTAAATGAAAATGTAATCTCATACAAAGACTGAAATTGTGAAAGCACTTGTGACAATGAAGATTGAATTTGTTCTTTAGAAATAGAGGAAAATAATGAAATAGAAAATACATCATCCACAAACATTGATCCTAATTCACAGGAAGTTTGATTAGAATTAAACGTAGTTAACTAAATTTTCACAGCAGTAATCATCATCCTTTTATCTGTCCTTCATAATGGATAACATCCCATGATTGTGATATAATCTTTTCCTTGATTTTGATATTTTTGGTACTGTTTATTTACGTTTGATGGTGTAACTACAGTCTTTTCTACAACCTGATATTCATATAATTTTCATTTTCGGATTATAGATATCACATCTCACGAATTCAAATTTGGAATTTTTGAAAATACTGTCCCATATGGATTTTTTTGCCATCGTTCTTGAGATGTATGTCAAAAAATTAAAGTATTTCATTCATATCATGGTTCTGGTGTAGTTGGATATTTCACTACTCCATTTTCTAATTCATCAGCAAAATTTCATTGAGTAAAATCTACTTCATCTTTGTATTTGCTATCTACTAATGGGACATCTAATCATATTTTTGATATCACGATTCTATTAGTTGGTGGTAAAACATTAAAATCAAATTTGTATTCGGATAATTGAGATTTCAAATCTTGTTCAGATGATACTGCAGTCTCTTTTTCAATTTCATCACCATCATAAGATGCAATAAGTTTATCTAATTCTGCTTGCCTTTGTGCCATATTATCAACTGTTGTGGAAATTGAATTATCTTCTTGTGCTGTATTTTTTTTCCAATTCATAGCACCCATACTATTATCTCATCAGAAAAACAATTCCGCATTTGTAAAAAGTAACATTCAAACAAAAGAAATAACAAACATAATTATCAAAATTTTTATCTCATTCAAAAAACTTTTGACTTTCTTTTTTCATTTTTGTTTTTGAATCCCTTGTTCTAAATATTCAAATGATGTATTCATAAATTCAACTAATTAAATTAATAAAAATTATCACTAATCAATTATAATCCAAAATTTAGAAAAAACAAAAATATTATAATTTTATTTTTTATATGAATTGACAAAAAATATTTTTTATGTATATGTGAATACTTTATTTTTTATTTTTGTTATTTTTAGAAATGACAGATATAGGTAAAATAATTATGTTTCATGATTTTATGGAAAATATTGATTTTTTTGTTTCAGAAGCTAAAAATGGAAAAATTTTCATATATCCAACAGATACCATTTATGGAATTTGAGCAATTTGGAACGAAGAAAGTGTAAAAAAAATTGCAGAAATAAAACATAGGAATTGGAACAAGATGTTTTCTATAATTGCACCAGATTTTGATTATGAATGAATTGTAAATGGCTGTAATGAGCTATGAATTGATACAAATGAAATGAAAAGGCAGTTAAACAAATATCACTGAGTGACTTGGATTTTTAGTCATAAAAGGCCTGGAATCAGAATTATAAAACATAGCTTCCAAAATTTTGTAGAAAAATTATGAATTCCATTCATTACTACATCTGTAAATCTTTCAGGAGATGTGGCTGCAACTCAAATAGATTTGATAAACAAAGAAATCGCCGACAATGTAGACTACATCATCGACGACTGAATTTGTGCTTGAAAGCCATCGGTTTTAATTGATTTTGTTGATGGTAAAGTGATTGAAAGATAAAAATTTATTTTAGATCTTTAGGAGCATCATCATTTTTGATAATAAGTTCTTTAAACTTTCCTTGTGTTGTGGTATTTCAATCCAAATTTCATGAGCCACTTGTTCAGAATCAGGATCATTTTATATTATCTATAAATTGGATAATATCTGGTTGAATAGCTTTAGGATCTTTTAATGATCACACATTTACTGAATGAGCATCTGCAGATTGATTTACTCTTGTTTCATTATATGCTGAAATCCAAACTGGGTATTTACTAAATCTTTCATCATCGAAAAAATAATCATTATAT
>JAZUKX010000105.1:0-3266 GCA_045643505.1 Candidatus Absconditabacterales bacterium
TAATTTCAAAAAGTCTGACAAATGAAAAATTTGATTTTTTTTTGTATGTTCGAAATGACAGCGTAATAGTCCCCCTTACAAATAGGGATTAAGGGGGGGAATAATATCCCCCTTATGAAGGGGGATGAAGGGGTTAAGAAAATAGTACAAAATCCCCCTAACCCCCTTTCATAAAGGGGGTAAAAAAGTGTTCGTTTGAAATGATGAGAATCCCCCTAACCCCCTTTTACAAAGGGGGCAAAAAAACATTCGTTCGAAATGACGTGGTCAATAAAAAAAATACACATATTTTGAAATAAAAAAATAAAATGTCCAATGAAAATTGAGTTTGAACTAGACATCATTTGAATGTCAAAATGGGGGTTGATTTTTTGTGAAAAATTTAGTTGTGATAATTGAAAAAAAAATCTATTGCTGATTTGTCTACTTGGACAAATTTTTTGAAAAAATAATGATTTTGTCTACATAAAATGTCCTTGTAATGTCTATTTCATAAAATTAGATATAATCTCGTAAACTGTGTGTGGACTATAACTGCTTGGAAACAGGCAAAACATAGTTTACAAAAATTTGATAGAAAAGCTGAAAAATATTAGATCTTTGCTATTTTTTTCTCTACTTTTCTTAGTTTATGATTTTTATAACAAAAGGAATTTTGATTATGGAAAACGTGAAAAACAAAACAAATTTTAGCAAGAGTTCCTCTAATGTATGAAAGACTCAGAATGCACAAAAGCATTTGAAGCATACATGCAAACATGTGCAGAAGATCAAAAGCCATGTGAAAAAGGTCTGAAATCATATGAGGAAACATCACAAGAAATATGTGTGATGACTCTTTGCGTGATTTGCATTGTTTAATACAGTCAAAGTGATAATAGCTTTGGTCTGATTTTTCGTGTCGTTACAAAGTCCAATAAATACGTGGGCAGCTAGTTGTGATAATCAAGAATACATTCAAAAGATTTGTGAAGAAAATAAATTAGAATTTGATAAAGCTTCTTGTGGATGTGTATGTAAGGAGTGATCTTTTTGGGATTCAAATGGATGTGTATGTAAGGAGTGATTAATTTGGGATTCAAATGAACAAACATGTGTAGATCGGAGTACATATTGTAAAAAACTTGGAAAAATATTTGATTGAAAATGATCTTGTGTTTGTGGTGAGTGAACAGAACAAGTTCCATGATATTCGAATTGTGTAAAAATAGAAAATCAAGACAAATCTGTTGCAGTGGAAAAATCATTGAGTATTGAATCTGGAACTCCTTTGAAAATTATTTCAGAGGTTGGTTATGTGATATTGTGAGATGGAACTCAGGATACTACTATTACGGCATTGAAATGAAAAGATTCTGTAGAAAAGTTTGAGATAAAAGCTCCATCTCGTGCTGAAATTTCTGAAAATATAAGAGGATCTTTGATTGAATCACAACCGAATTTGAAAGATCAAAATTTTGTAGCAGCGTTTAAGGTGTGAGCTGAATTATGAACAACAATAAAATCTAATAAATCGATGTTTACTATGTTTTTTGAGATGAAAGATCAGAAAACTTGAAATTTGTTGGATGTGTATGTGACTGATGATGTTGAAATGAAAAACTGGTCTCGTGCAGATAGTACAAGATGCCGTGTACAAGAATATGATGGAAAAATTTGATGTTTTGTGAAAAATAGTACATTGTCATTGTTTACTTTTGTAGAAGCAATTGAACAATGAAGTGAAAGTGATTGTGAATATTCTGAAGCATTTTGTTTGGATATAATGAAACAATATTGAGGAGATATTAGTGTTTCATTTTGGAGTGGATTTTATGATGAATGTGCTGCTCATGCTGATGAGTTAGTAAGTTTGTATCAAAATACTAATAATTGTGAAATATTTTCCTCTAATGATCCATTTAGATTGGTGTGATTTGAACAAATATATTTAGATAGGTTGGATCCTGTTTTTATGGCTAAATCTGTATGTAATCATCAATATTGTGATTGCTGTAATGATGATGAAGCTCTTGTTGAAAAGTGTGAAACAGTAAAAGCTGAGAATTGTGCGCATATGTATGGGGAATCTTATCCTTCTATATGTACGGCACTTAAAGAGCACTGATCTTGTGATGATTGTGCTTGTTCATTGAATGAAGATATTTGTAGACAAGTTGGTTGAGATTTTGATAGTTTAGATTGTTCTTGCTCTTTTGATTCAAATATTGATCAATCTGTATGTGAAGATGTTGCGACAAGTATAGCATCGTATAGATTTGATGTCTATGGTATTGGTGCATATGCTCCATGGCTTGTGTTTGATGATACTTCATATTCTTGTGTAGAAGAATGTTGTACATGTGAGTTGAATTCTCTTATTTGTAATCGTATTTGAAATTTTGCTTCTTTTGATAGAGAAACTTGTTCTTGTGCCTCTTATCAGTCTGCGGATGATGCTGGTAATTTTGCGAATAACTGTTTGACTGCATCGGAGGATTTTGATTTGAATTGAAAAACTCATCTTTTAAAATCGGAAGAAACTGAGGCTTTAGCTTGTGTATATGAATGTCCTGATTCATCTGCTACTGAAATTTCATGTCTAGATGGATGGAACAATGATAATTTCTTGGATTCAAGTTTTTGGGATGCAGGTCCTACAGATGAAAATATTATCTGTGCATTGTATGGATGATGACCTGATGACACTACGGCCTATACGAAATGACGGAGTGGCTTCACTTGGTGAAGTACCTTTGATGATTGATGTGATGTAGAGAATATGACAGTTGTGTATACTGGTTATTTATCTGATGTACAGCCAAATACAATATATGTTATTGATTTTGTTGGGGACATGGCTGATCAAATTATTATGGCAAGTTGTAGTGCTGTAATTGGTAAATCTATACCTACTGGAAAATATATCCTTTATGATACTGTAGACTATTCGATATTAGATTCTGTGGATGTGGTTTGATGATGACAATTTGATGGTGGAATTGGTATGGCATCTTCTAATAATAATACATTGAATAATATAAGAAGTTATAATTGATGTGTGTGAATATCTATGGGAGATAGTTCAAATAATATGTTTAATAATATACAAACATATGATAATGATTGTGATTCTGCTTGAGCTTGAATAGAAGTGTATAGCTCAAATTATAATTCATTTAATAATATTCAATCATATAATAATACTCGGGAATGATTTTATATTTATTGAGATTCAAATAATAATATATTTAACAATATCCAGTCCTATAATAATAGGAGTGATG
>JAZUKX010000106.1:0-5314 GCA_045643505.1 Candidatus Absconditabacterales bacterium
GTGATTTAAATATAAACAATATATATTGATCAAACTTTTTTGTTATTACGTTTTTAATAACCACAGATGAAAGAGATATGAAAAATATAATGAAAAACTTGCATTCATGGATGAAATGAAAATGAATAAAAATGAAATGAACTTTTTTCCATTCAACAAAAGAAGAAATAAATTCAGTGAAAAGATTATTGGATTTAGTATCTCATAGAAATATAAAAATAGCATCACTAATCATAGATAAATCCAAAATTTCATATAATTTATTGTCTGATAAACACGAAATTTATAATAAAATAGTGAAAAACTTACTAAGACAGTGCGAAATTAGATGATTTTTTGGAGATAATATAAATATAAAATTTATAGCATCTCGTAGAGAAACTAATAAAATTTTAAATCAAAAATTTGTAAAAACAGTAAACGAATGACATTCCAATTTGATAAATATTGATATTTTCATAAAATCTCCAAAAGAAGAAAGTTGATTAGAAATTGTAGATGCACTATCTCATGCTATATACAAAAAGTATGAAGGGAATAATTTAAAATTATATTCAATCATAAAAACTCAGATTGTTTTAGAAAAATTTTATGATAGCTAATTTTTTCATAAAAAAGAAACCCTATACGTACCGCGATCTCGGGCTACCTTGTTTTTGCAGCCGACGTATAGGGATTTACTCTAACAAACTTATTATAATCAAAAAAAGAGTAATTGCAAATCTTTTTGATTTTTTTGACAAAAAATTTTCCTTGAAATACTGACAATTTTTCCTATAAGAAAAATGCCAAATTAAATTCAGTCGAGATAAACCTAATGGTTCTCTCATTAAATAATAAAGGCGATTGGTATTATCGTTCCTTTGTGTTTGATGGGAAAACCTCGACTACAAATGAATTTAGTTTGGCGACTCGGTAGTATCAGTCGTCTTTTTTTATTATTCAATTTGTCATTCTGAGGCTTCGCCGAAGAATCTTAAAAGTATAGATTTAAATTAAGATTCTTCACTTCGTTCAGAATGACTAAGTAGATGAAAATAGCTTTCGACTGATATATCTTTTAGTCGCTAAACTATTTTTGATATGCCTTGAAATGATGTATTCAAAAGAGAAGTATGACAATTTTTTACAATTACAAATCCTTTTTTTGTTTCTGCATTTTATGAACGATTTTCTTTAATACCAAATAAAGATAAAGAGATTTTGCTTGAGCCATTTGCTTGATCAAATAATATTATTTCGTTATTTGAAGAATTGGGTAGTATTTCAAATTATAAACATAGTTGGAATTGCTTTGATATTGATATATCGCATGAAAATAAAAATCCAGAGTATACAATAATACAACAAGATACAATTAAAAACTATCCAAAATGATATAATGTAGTAATTACAAATCCACCATATTTAGCAAAAAATTCAGCAACAAGAAGGTGATTATTATATGAATATCCAGAATATGAGGACTTATATCAGAAATGTTTGGAAGTTATGTTAGATAATACAAAATTTGTTGCAGCAATTATTCCTGAGAGTTTTATTAATTCAAAATTGTTTGTAAATAGACTTTATTCCTTTGTTTCATTGACATGTAAAATGTTTGAAGATACTGAGTGTCCAGTATGTTTAGCACTTTTTGTTCCTCAGGATATAAAAAACAATGAAATTTGAATAAATGATTTTCATATATATAGAATGGATAAAAAAATAGGAGAATTCTCTGTTATAAATAAGAAAATTTGAAAATTATTATGAAAGCAATATCAGTGTAATTGGATTTTTAATAATAAAGAATGAGAAATATGAATAGTATGTATTGATAATACAAAAAAACCGAGTATTGAATTTATAAGATGAGAATGAATATCTCCAGAAAATATAAAGGTGAGTAGTCGTTCTCTAACGAGAGTATCTTGATTACCTTGAGATATAGATATAGATGAGTTTTTGCTTGAATGTAATAAAATATTGAACGAATATAGGGAAATTTCGTGTGATATTTGATTAACATCTTTCAAGTGACTTAGAGATGATTTATGCTATCGTAGAAGATTAGATTTTGGTACAGCAAAGATGATTATGAATGCAGCTTGTTTTAATTTAAAATCAAAATAATGACTATTATAGACTTTGAAAAAGAGGCAAAGAAGAGAAGAGAAAAAAATCAATTAGATTTAAAATATGCTATATCTCATTTGGATGAAAATAGAGATTTAGAAGAAAAAATTAAAAATTATGCAGATAGATATTGATTGTCTTTTAGTTATGTGTTAGATAAATTAAAATTAGCAGATGAAGATATGATTTTTAATTGATTTGAAAAAGATCCATGAAGACAAAATATTTATGAAATATTACAGCTTGAATTTGTGGAACAAATAGAAAAAGAAACACACTTGATAATGTGAGTAAAAAAATTAAATAGTGCATGAAAGAATGCAAAGTATATAAGAAATTGAAAAATAGTAAATTTATCAAAAGAAGAAAGATGAGATCTAAAATCTCTAGACTTTTATCGATATTACGAGTTTCTATGAAAAAAACTTGAATTTTATGCAACTTGTAAATATACAAAAGATGAATGATGAGCACAAGATAATCAAAAAAATGATGTATATAATTCATTTATGGAGTCTGTGAATTTGAAGAATAAGAATATTTATTTTATTGCATTTCTAGATTGAGATTATTACCATAAGAAAAAATGGAATGGAACAAATTTTTATGATTATTTAAATAATATTTTTAGTTATAATCAAAGCTATTGTACTGATAGTGATAATTTATTTGAAATAATAAAATCGGCAATATTAAAACGATTAGATGAGTCAGACTTTAAGTCGAGTGAGATTGAAAATGAAAAATCAAGAATTGAAAAATTACATTTTTTGCCAAATGTTGTGTAGAAACCGTAATTTAGAGAAATGATCTAAATATTAAAAATCTCCCTGTTCACTTCATTCTCATTCTCACTTTTCGAAGGGGAACTTTTTTTAGAAAATCTGACAAATAAAAAAATATCATTTCTTGAAAAAAAATCACTAAAAAATATAATACAATCAAGATTTTGTTTTTCATATTGCTAAAAAAATACATGAAGAAAATATTGGTTTGACTAAGTGGAGGAGTAGATAGTGCAGTAGCAGCATATTTACTAAAAGAACAATGATATGAAGTGGTCGCTGGATTTATGAAAAATTATGTAGATGAAGAAAATCTCCATTGTTCTACATACAAAGATGCTAGTGAAGCAATCAAAGTTGCTGATTTTTTGTGAATAGAAATTGTTAGTTTTGATCTAAGACAAGAATATGAAGATAAAATAATCAAATACATATATGATTGATATCAAAAATGAATAACTCCAAATCCAGATATTTTATGTAATACATTGATAAAATTTGATGTATTTCTTGATAAAGCATTACAAGCATGATTTGATGGTATAGCGACCTGACATTATGCAAGAATAAAATCACCTCTAAATCCCCTCTTTGAAAAAGAGGGGACTGTCTCTAAAAATACCACCTCTTTTTCAAAGAGGGGGCAAGGGGGTGATTTCAAACTCCTTAGATGAGTAGATTATAATAAAGATCAGACATATTTTTTATCTTGATTAAATCAATATCAATTAAGTAAATCTCTATTCCCAATATGATGAATGACAAAACCAGAAGTCAGAGAATTAGCAAAAAAAATATGATTGCCAAATGCAGAACGCCCAGATAGTCAATGATTATGTTTCATTGGTAAAGTTCCCATGAGAGAATTTTTGAAAAAAAGACTTCCAATAAAAAAATGAGATATTGTTTTGACAGATTGAACCAAAGTTTGAGAGCATGATTGAGCTTATTTTTTTACAATAGGTCAAAGTAGAGGATTGGATATAAATAAAAAAGCATATGTAGTGAAGACAGATATTGAAAAAAATCAAATAATTGTAAGTTATGATAAATATGAACCAGAATTGGTTACAAAAAAAGTTGTAGCTCAAAACTGGCATCGAATTTGACAAGAATATGATTTACCATTAGAATGTAGTACAAAAATAAGATACAGACAAGAACCAAATCCAGCAAAAATGATTTTTGAATGATGAAAAATGAATTTTGAATATCAAGAAGATCAACGATGAATAGCTCCATGACAAAGTGTTGTTGCCTATTTGTGAGATGAATGTATTTGATGAGGAATTATTGAGTAATTAATGTTTCACTTAATTTAAAGCTGTATTTACAATAAAAACTTTATCAAATATACATTTTTGGATTTGACATTTTTGTTTATATCTTTATAATATAAATTATAAATAACCAAATAAAAATAAAAAATTATGGAAAATACATTAAAAAAATTAAAAATTGGAAAAAGTGTAAAATTTCTTACTGATAATATTAACAATCTGGTCATTGAGATTTTTAAGCTTGGGAATAATGAATACAAAGTAGTTGCGCAAGCTCCTAGTGCTTCAGATAATATTGTCAGCCAATGGTTATCTCTTGTTGCTAGCATTTTTTGTATGAATGAATCAGAGTATGCTAAGAATTATGAGATTATGACTCATGAAAATGGTGCATTTCATAAGGAGTTGATAGTCAACGAAAATGCAGCAACAAAAATGTTTCAGAAATGGCACTCGTCAGGAGTTCCAAATTACATGGAGATAGAGTCCTCAATTTAAATTTCTACATACGAGCAGGATTATTAATTCTGCTCTTTTTTTTAAAAAATTAAAAAATGTAAAGTAAAAATAAACAAAAAAAGATGATTTTAACCATAAAATTTGCTTTATTTCAATTTCTGGATATAATATTATTGTGAGTTAATTATATTTATTTGTTATATTTTTGAAATGATTAGAAAAAGTTTATGATGGATTTTGTCTTGTATTACAGCAGTGATAATATTTTGTATGATTTTGTTTTTGTGTACAAAAAATAGGACAGTGCAAGAATCCGTAAATGTAGAATTGACATATGTCTTTGTCGATGAATATGGAAATGAGTACGATGTATTTTCCAAAGATTGACATTGAAGCGCTACAGATTGGTCTTTTTTGTTTGAAGAAGAGGAATGAGAAACTGATGAATGAATTGAATCTGATTCAGAAAAAACTTGAGATATACAAAATACACAAAATGTGCAAAATACAGGATTAAATGACCAAAACACATGATGAAATACAAAAACATGAAATAATCAAGTTCATCAATCAAGGACATGAACAACAAATAATGTAAATACTTGAAATACAAACAAAACTACTAATAAAACTAATTCATGAAATAATACTACGAAAACTTGAGTTAAAATA
>JAZUKX010000107.1:0-2821 GCA_045643505.1 Candidatus Absconditabacterales bacterium
GAATATTGATGTTGTTACTTGGATTCCACTGAGACTTTTTACCAATACTTCCATGACCATTTTTGAGTTATTTGGCAATAATTTTTTTACAAATAGCAGATAAAAATTATTTCACAATTGGACAAATAATAATACTTTGAATTATTATGGCGATAGTCACAGTTATTGATGTTATTACACCAATAATTTGAACAAAAAAAATGTGATGAACAAAACGATGAACAAGATGAAGTACTATATGATTAATTGTTTGAGTGATTATCCTACCAATATTTTGAATTGTGTTATGACCGTTTGGATTGCTTTGACTTTTGGGATGACCATTTCTGTGAGCATATATTTGAGAAATACTATATCAAAAAAAACATGATGTCATTCTGAGCGAAGCGAAGAATCTAAAAAAGACAAAAAAAGATTATTCGCAAAGCTCATCAGAATGACAAACATTGAATCATAAAAAAGCACTTAAAGCTGCTTTTTGATCTTTTTTGTGATTTTTGTGATGAATATTGTTGAAAGTGACTTATACAATAATCATCGCTATATATTTTTTCCCCGCTATGATACAAATTTTTAAATAAAAATGATACTCTTACTTGAATATTTATAGAAAAAAACTAATCTAAAAACGACATAATTTTATATTAATTTAAAAAAAATGACAAAAAAGAATCCAGTAGTAAAAGTTTTTATTCGAATTGCTTTGATAGCTATTTGTGTTACAGTGGTTTCACCATTTGTGATGTACTTTGGAGCTTCATCAAATAATCCAACAAATTGTGATGAATGATATATTCGAAATGAAGAAACTCAAACATGTGAAGAAAATACCACAGGATGAGATACAGAAACAAAAATAGATACACAAGAATCATGTGAAGCTCAAAGCTGAACTTGGTATGAAGCTAATCAAATTTGTATTTTACCAACTGAATAAAAAATATGGAATTAAAAGTAGGTTTGCCACAAAGATATGCTAAAATGAGAGCTCATACAGCGACACATTTGTTACATGCTCAATTAGCAAAGATTTTTCCACACACAAAACAAGCAGGATCTCTTGTTGATGATGATTTATTGAGATTTGATTTTCAAGCAGATAGATTGCTCACAGATTTAGAATTAAATATGATAGAAAAGAGAGTAAATCAAATAATTTATATAGCAGCACAGGTAAAAGTAGATGAGTATCCAATTGAACAAGCTCGTACTTTGTGAGCAAAAATGTTCTTTGATGAGAAATATTGAGATATCGTACGCGTAGTACAAGTCTTCAACAAAGAATTACCACAAGAAATGAAAATTGATGATAATGAAAATTATTTCTCATCATTTTGAGATAAGTTATCAATCGAATTTTGTGGAGGAACTCATGTATCAAACACCAAAGAAATTTGAGCTTTCGTGATTGTAAGTCAAGAAGCAGTTGCTAGTGGTATCAAAAGGATTTCAGCTCTTACAGGACCAAGAGTGATTGAGAGACTACACGAAATAAAAAGTACATTACGACAAGTAGAATCAAAGCTTTGAGTCAAAGCAGAAAATCAAATTTTGGATAAATTAGAAAAAGAATTAAAAGAAAAAGAAGAAATGAATTCAAAATTTGAGTCAATCAATACAAAAATGATTATAGATTGCCTAAAAAATTGAGAATACAAATCAAACAATACTTTTGATAAAATTATAAATGTATCAGAAAATCCAATATTGAAAGATTTATCATTCAAAGATATTACATTCAATTGTAAATCTGTTTTTGAGTGATTAGATATAGTTGTCTTTAATAATGAATGATGATATGCAATCATTACTTCCAAAAAATCTGCAAAAGATATCGCAAATCAATTGTGAATTCGCGGTGGATGAAATGAAAATATTGTTCAGTGAAAAGATCCAAAAATAATTGAAATAATATAAAACGTCATTTCGACCGCAGGGAGAAATCCACACTCAGCGATAATGCACCCCATCGGGGATTCGAAATGACACACTTTGTCATCCTGAACATGGTGCTGTGCCCGGGCTCAAACGAAGTGAGTCCCGTCTTTAGCTGGATTAGCAAGGAAGGATCTTGTGCTCCTTTATGAAAGGAGCTGGCGAGCGGTAGCGAGACTGAGGATTTTTTATAATTTTCGGTTGCTACGCTCTCTCAGAATGACACACTTCTGTCATCCTGAACGAATGTGAAGGATATAATATTATATTCTTCGCCGTTGGCTCAGAATGACATAAAACAAATTTTATAATGACAAGTATTAAAATTAATTTTATTCTTAATTATATTCATGACTACATTTTTATATGCACTTATAGCAAATGTTATCATATGAATAGCAATGGTTTGCTTAATATTCATTTTGAGATTGTACAAAAATAAAATAGTCAAATACTTAAGCTATTTTACAGCAATTACAGTATGAATATTGCTATGAATTATATTTATTAGTTTTATCCCAGAAATAATCGAATCAGGCTTGCCTTGAACTACAATATGAACAGTAATTTTATTGTGATTATTGGTATTTTATATATTAGAATTATTACTACATCACCATCATTGTCATGATATAGAATTATGAGAACATAAACATAATGAAGAACATAGCCACGAAAGTTTGATGTTCATTTGAACTTTGCTTCACAATATGTTACATTGATTAGTAATTTATTCAGCATTTACAGTAAGTACAGCATTTGGAATTGCTACAGCGACAGCTGTACTACTACATAGTATCCCACAAAATACAGCAAATTATATCATGAACCACAACAAAGAAATCTATGTACGAATTGCTGCATTATGATGAATAATAAGTCGGAT
>JAZUKX010000108.1:0-4213 GCA_045643505.1 Candidatus Absconditabacterales bacterium
TAAAAATGCCAGTTGTAAGAGTTTTTCTTAGTAATAGATGAGCTAAAGTTTCTTGATCGTATAATACGGATACAAAAGAAACAATTCTTTTTAAATGAAGTATCTTTGTACAGACAGAAAATCCTTCTTTATTAACTGTATATAGCGATTTTCGTAAAAAATTGTTAGAATCTGGTGAGTTGGATAAAAATTATAAATTGAGCAAAGATATTAAACTTGATACTGCATGATTTGCTGCATGTGTTGCATGTTGAAGTCAATTAAATTGATTAGATGAATTTAAGTTAGATGATTGAGTTACATCAATAAATATGTTTTTAAAAAATTGATTAACTACATCAAATTGATTATTTGATAATTCAAAAGCATATGATGATTTTTATAAGTATTATTTACAACATAAAGATGATAAAGTACATATTGAAACTAGTAAAAGATTAAATGAAATCCGTGAACAATTTTTGTCTGAATATTCTTTAGAGAAGTTTTCTAATTTAGCATTAATTGATTATGCTGAGTGAAATCAAATCGAAAATTCTTTCTGTAATCAAATTGAGCGTGGTAAATATAAAGATTTCTGACCATGAATTTGATGATGATCAGCTTTTAAATTTTGAATTTTTAAACACCTAGATAAAAAATGTTATGTTAGTAAGTTATATCCAGATTGAATAGATGATCCTGATAAGTATCGAAAGAACTTAAGGACACACTTAATTGAAATGCTTAACTCTATTGAAAATGCATCTTATGCTGAAGATATTAAAGATGAATCTGTTTTTCCAGAATTTAAGTGAATGTCTATGATATTGATTAAACTTGCTTATTATTATTTTCCTCAAAAATTTATAAGTGTTGCTAAGAGACAATCTATTATAAAAATTTTGGATTATGTATGAGCAGATTATAATCCAGAATGGTCTGCCTTAAGATTGTGTTTTCAACTCAATAAGTTTTTGATAGAATATAATGATAATTTTAAAAAGGTTGATTATAATATCTTATCTAGATTAGTATGGATGTTCTTTAACTGGGAGACTGATACGACTCAAAGAACGTGGCTTATTGCTGCATGAGAAAATTGAAAGATATGGAAAGATTTTGAAGAACAAAATATTATAGCTATTGACTACCCTGAGTTGTGAGATTTAAGACAATATATAAGCAAAAGACAGATATCTGATGCTTTGTGAGGTAGTGGTAAAAGTAATCAGGCATTAGCAAATTGGGATTTTTTGAGCTCAATGAATGTTTGAGATACAGTGTATGTTAAAAAATGAATTCATGAAATAATAGCCAAATGAGTGATTGATTCTGAATACCAATTTGATGAAGAGAAATGAAGGAGTTATAGGAATGTAAAACGAATTGATTTAAGTGAAAAGCATACAAATGATTTTGTTTTGCCTCAGAAGACTCTTACAGATATAACTAATGATGATTGATATAATAATTTATTTAAAGAATTATATGATTGAGAATGAATTATTTCAGAATCAGATGGAAGATTTTATGATAAGAATAGCTTTTTACAAGAAGTTTTTATGACTGAAGATTTATACGATACAATTATAAATACTTTAGAAAGAAAGAAAAACATAATTTTAACTTGAGCTCCATGAGTATGAAAAACGTTTTCTGCTAAAAAATTAATTTATTCAATTATTTGATCTGAAAATAATGATAATATTTTAACTGTTCAATTTCATCAGAGTTATTCTTATGAAGACTTTATTCAAGGTTATAGACCTAGTGATGATTGAACTTTTTATTTGAAAAATTGAGTGTTCTATGATTTAGTAAAAAAAGCTAAAGATGAGCTTATTTTATCTAAATGAAAATGAGAAAATCCTAAAAAGTTTTTTATAATTATTGATGAAATTAATAGGTGAAATCTGTCTAAAGTATTTTGAGAATTGATGATGTTAATTGAATCTGATAAAAGAAATTCAAAGTGGAGTGCGAAATTAACATATTCAAATGAGGACTTTTATATACCTGAAAATCTGTATATAATTTGAACAATGAATACTGCAGATAGATCTTTATCTATGATTGATTATGCTTTAAGAAGAAGGTTTTCATTCATTCATCTTTCACCTGCTTTTTCTAATCAGATTTTAAGTAGTAAGTTGAAAAATTATTTAGTTACTATTGATTGAATAAATGAACATAATGCCGATCTTTTGATTGAGAAATATCAAAAATTAAACGCATTTATTAAAGATAATTTATGAGAAGATTTTGAAATTTGACATAGTTATTTTGTTCATCAAGAATGATTGTCAGATGATTTTGAGTCAGTATATAATGATATTGTTGAATATGAAATCAAACCACAATTGGAAGAATATTTCTTTGATGATAAAAATAAGGTTATGGATGCATTAAATATTATAAAATTGTAATATAAAAATATAATGGATAATACGAAAAGAAAAGTTCCCATTAAAAATGTTTTGTATATGTTTAGCTATATTCGAGATAAAGCTGAATATTTTGATTATAAAAACTTATCAAGCAATGATGATTTTGATTCTGTAAATATTCTAGCCGAACTGTTTTTGATAAATTCTGAAATATATTTGAAGAGATGAATTTATAGGGAATATGCAGAAAAACTTGATGAAATTAAAAGTATAAAATGAAAGATTGATTTTACTAAATCTATCGATGCATTATCATTTCAAAACGCAAAGGCTTTTTGTTCTTTTGATGAATTAGAAGCAAATAATTTAATTAATCAAATTATAAAAACTACTGCATATTTGCTTTATAGATCATCTTGATTAAATGAAAATTTAAAAAGAAAACTTAATAATGTTCTGTTGTATTTTTCACAAGTTGATATTATTAGCATAACCAATAACGATTTTTCTAAAATTAAGTTTCATAAAAATAATGTATATTGCTATTATTTCATCATGGTTTGTAAATTAATTAACGAATCTGCTATGTTGTCGGAAAACGATGGTGAATATAAGTTTTTGAATATTCTTGATGACGATAAGAAAATGCATTCTGTTTTTGAAATGTTTGTCTACAAATTTTATAAAAAACATTTAGATGCTGAAGTATATTTTCAAAAGCAATTGGAATGGAATTTAAAGTGAGAAAGTGAAAAATTTTTGCCAATTATGAAATTAGATACCTACATTGAAAAAGCTGATGAGTCTATTGTAATTGATACGAAATATTATTGAGATGCTATTACTACTTATTATGATAGTGAATCTTTTAGATCATGAAATTTATATCAACTATATACTTATTTGAATCATATTAAAACAGATAAACCTATCAGATGAATATTGTTATATCCTTTTAATTGAAGAAACATTTCTGAATCTTTTGAGACAACATTGGTTAATAACAAAAGATGAATAGTACAAATTCAAACCATTGATTTAAGCAAAAAATGGAAAGAAATTGAAAACAATTTATTAAATATTGTTAATGTTGTATATTAATAATTTCATTTATTCTTAATTCATAAAAATGGAAATAAATCCTTTATTGTTACGACGATGGTATAGTACAGAGATAAGTGAAGATGAAAAAGAAGAAAAGAAGCAAGAACTTATGGATGAATATTGATTACCAGAAGATGAATTAGGTGATTATATGGAAAAACATTGAGTTAGTGAGGATGACTTAGATGATGATTTTGGTGATATTATAGAAGAACAAGAAAGAGAAGAAAAAATTGAGGAACTTATGGATGAATATTGAATGGATGAAAATGAAGCAGAAGAATATTTAGATGAATCTGATGATTGGTAACTTATCGATTTATATAGGTGAGTGTTTAATAAATTAAGAAATAGGTGAAATTCAAAAATTGATATATATAAAAAAATATATCCTGAAGCAACTATAAGACAGAAAAAACATGTAGCTAAAATATTAAATGACTTTTGATTAGAACATGAAGATTATTTAAGAGCTATAATGGAATCGCTTGAAGCTAAATGATGACCTGCAAATTATGTTGATTATATTTGTCGTTATGTTTGGACTTATTATCCTCGATTATTTGAAGACAAATATATATGAAATGAACAATGATTTAAGAATAGAATTAATTCTACATTAAGGTATTATTCAAAAAATTGAACAACAAAATATTCATGAATAGAAATTTTTGTTTCAAAATGAAAGTGAACAGGTGTTTATTGATTAAAAGATAAAAAATAGAATTTATGAAAAACTA
>JAZUKX010000109.1:0-3663 GCA_045643505.1 Candidatus Absconditabacterales bacterium
ACATTTTATGATTAACTTATATTATAATACAAAATACCCTACTAAAAATTATATGAAATCAAATAATAAAAATTTCCACAAAAAAAATTTAAAGATACATTTTGAGAAATTTATTCAATTCGCGAACCATTAAAAAAGATACCTAAACTAGCCACCCTTAATAAAGGAGAAAGTGAAAATTTTAGTAATGAAAACAAAATTAACTTAAAAGAAACAACAAAAATTGAAAAATATTTAAGGTACAAAGATCGATTAGCTGAAATTCATTTTACAAACGAAGAAATTCTTTCCACTGATTTTTGAGAAAAAATAGTTGAATATTGTAAAATTTTATATCCTTTAGTTAATTTTTTAAACGAAAATCTCGATTAGAAACCAGTCTGTAAATCAAGCATTTTCTTGTATTTTCAATTTTTCTTAATCAATGCTTGAATACACCAAAAACTGTATTAATTACGCTCTCAATTCTCGCATAAAAATTGCACTACTTTGTCCCACATTCATCGATTCTTTAATTCACTGCATAGGAATAAATACTACAGAATCCACCATTTCCAATGTCTTTTGCTGTACTCAATCTACCTCATTTCATAAAATTAGCATAATATTTTTTCAATTTTTATCATATTTTGCTAAATCAATAGCATTTGGAGTAATCTCTCAAGCTAATACTACATATCACAATTCTCTAGCCTTTTGAATTCCATCCAAAGCACCGTCAAATCTCTGTAATCCTACATTTTCTTCAGCTCATAAAGATGTTTTTTTTACTTTTGGTTGTTCATCAGGCCAAGGTGTATATCAAGACATCCAGACATCTCGTCACAGAGAATCAGCTGTACGAATAATATTTCAGACATTATATGCTGAACGAACATTTTCAAGGAAAACAATATTTTTCATCATAAACATTTTCAAATAAATTAATTATTTTCTTTTTTATTTGATAATTTCTCTATCATCCATACAACAAAAAATCAAACTACAGCCAATCACAAACAAATCAAAACACTTTTACATTCAGTTGGCAAAATATTCTTTTGAACCAAAGGTTGTTCTATTCATTTGCTATCCACATAAGTTTGAATTGTTTCTTTCCAAGGCCAAATCTTTTGTAAAGATCAAATAATAAATCAAGTCAAAACTATAACCATCTGATCATGCCATTTTTCTTTTACCCAGTGCAAAAATTTTGCAAATAAAATTAATCAAATCAAACATCACAAAACAAAAATAATCAATGGCAATAATGCTGACCAATCACGAGAAGTTAAATCAACTACATATTGTAAAATATTTTGATATTGTCACAAAATCAACAAAATATATGAACCACTTATTCAAGGCAAAATCATCGCCATAATTGCTATTGCTCATGAGAAAAACAAAGCCACATTTCCAGTTCACAAATTAACAAATGGTAAAGATGTCAAAACTAATCAAATCGCAACTCAAACCAACAATCGTAACAAATATGATTTTTTAAAACCATGTTTTACTGATTTAATCAAGACAACCACAGAAGATATTACTAATCAAAAGAAAAAAGATCGTACATACGAAGGATAATTCACAAGCAAAAAACTGATTATTTTTGCAAAAGTTAAAATTGCAATAACGATTCACAAAAACAATACTAATAAAAATCATCAATTTACAGCATTCCAAGCCTCTTTAAATTTTCACTTAAAGACTAATTTCAAAGTTTTCAAATTGAATCAATACAAAGAATCAATTAATTTATCATAAATTCAAGTAATAAAAGCGATTGTTCATCCACTCACTCATGGAATTACATCACAAGTTCCCATTAAAATTCATTTTGCAAAAACGATAATCTTGTCCAAAAATTTTTTCATCATTTTTTTATTAATAATAAAACAAAAAATAAGATACGAAAAAAACAATTAAAAACAAGAAAAAATAAACAATATTTTAATCAATTTCTATTTCATAAAAAGATTCAAATTTAGTCGAAATTTTTACAGGCATTCACAAATATTCTTCTATTACTTTTTTCCACTCAGAAATAATTTGTTTAGTCTGATATGATGTATAAGGAGATTTAAAATCTAAATACAAAGTGGCCTGTTCTTCCAAGCTTTCATCATCTTTTATTTCATGAACATAATCAAATGATAATTTATTTAATTCAGCTTTAGGCAAAATTGTATGAAATTGTTTTTCAAAATTAATTTCAGCTTCAGATTTTTTTACTATATTCAATTCTGGGTTATCTTGCCACTGAAGGACTATTTTTATTCATACGCCATATTTTTCACCAATAAATTTATTAATTTCATTATAAAGCTGAGATTTATCAACTTTAGAATAAGCATAAACATCAAAAAAGAAATAATTAATATCATCTTGTAAAACATTATAATCTACTAATAAAATATTATTTTTATCCAAATAATCTGAAACATCTTTTAATATATTTTTCTCCACAATATTTTCGTCATTAATATAGACACTAGATATCTCCACGATATTCAAATCCAATTCAACAGATTTTCACAATCATTCTGCTAATTTTTTTGTCAATTCATCTTTATGTAAATTCGTAAACATAAAATCAGATGGCACATCTAATTTTGCAGCGATACGAGTCACATTATTATCCATACTACGAAAATACAAATCATTAATTACTATTCATTCATCCAAAGAATCCAAATAATCATCAGAGATATCTGTAATTAAATTTGTTGTAGCTTGAGTATCAGCAATTTGCAACATTGATTTTCGTAATGGTATTGAAATTAGTCAAATAAAAATTACTACCATAACAAGCGTGATATCTGTCCTTTTTTTTCAAATTTTATTTGTTGGCTTAAATCAAAATAAAAAGAATATCAATATTCACACAACCAATATTCAAACTAAATTAGTTATAAACAACAAAAAGCTTCACTTAGCGACAGAATATTCCATAAAATGTAGTCAAATTCCAACCGAAGCCAACGGTGGCATCAACGAAACAGCAATCGCTATTCCGACAATACTTTCCTCTAATTTTTCATATCATAAAAATATAAAAGCAATAATTCCAGATAGCAACGCTACCACAAAATCTACTACTGTTGGGGTTCCTCTAAGCAAAACCTGTTCTGTAATTCATGCAAAAGGTACAAAATAACAAATAATAAAACTTGAAGGAATAGCAATCAAAATACTCAACAATAATATTTTCAAACTTTTCATATACAAATGTTTTTTTCCACAAGTAATTGCAAAAGCAAAAGACTGAATCGGCGTTAATATTGGAGAAACTAACATAGATCAAATTATTACAGGAATCGAATTAGCCAGCAATCAAAGAGTTGCAAGCATACAAGCGATAACTAATTGAATCCAATAAAGTTTATCTATTTCTGAATTTTCCATTATTTTTTCTGCGACATGTTGCTTTCTTTCATCAGAAAGCTTAAAAGAAAAAGGATTTGATTTTGATTCAATTTTATTATCAGCTTCTTTATTTTTTATATAATCTAAATTTTTATCTTTCAATTCTAATTCATTTTTACTATCAATTGCATTATTTAAATGAGAAACACATTGCTCTCCAGCAATATATTCAACAACCTCATCATTTTTTCTAAAAGTTTTGATAAAATCGATAAACTTTGTTTTCAAAATAATCTATTAAAAAATAAATAA
>JAZUKX010000110.1:0-10082 GCA_045643505.1 Candidatus Absconditabacterales bacterium
TCAATAAAAGTTATAAAAATAATCAACATATATATAATCTATATATAGAGATATAATATCTTATTCTAACCTGTATGTACATCATGTCATAGAGGTTTTAATTTTATTTAAAAAACAATTTTTAAACATGAGACAATTAAAATCTTATTTAAGAAAAAAGAAATCTCTATGTAATAATGAATGTAGATGTTTATTATTATCTGCACGAAGAGATTATGAGTTAAATTGATGTAATTGTGAGGATTGATTTTATCCTATCCCAACATCAATAACATTAAGTAAAACAGAAGCAACATTGGTTAGTTGAGAAACAGATACAATAATAGCAACTGTGTTGCCTGCTGAAGCAGCCAAGTTTTATCCAGTTGTATGGACATCAAGTGATGATACAATAGCAACTGTTAATGACTGAGTTATATCATTTGTTAAATGATGATATGCTACAATAACAGCGACATCAAATACAATAAGTGAAACGGTTAGTGTATTCTGTGATGTACCTGTTACAAAAATAGTAGTTGATAAGGATACAGTAGAACTAGATATATGAGAAACAGAAACAATAACAGCAACTGTTAGTCCTGTAGCTGCTAGGCCATTACATCCAGTTGTTTGGACATCAGATGACGAAGAAGTTGCTACTGTTGATAACTGAGTAATCACATATGTATGAGCAGGAACAGCAACTATTACTGCTACAGCTTGAACTAAATCTACCACAGTTGAAGTGACTTGTAAAGCCCCTTCTTTCCCTTATTTATGTTTCACAGCTAATGAGGAAAACTCTTCTATAAAAATGGATGAGATTTCAACGACAGAGCTAATCTCATTAGAAACAAGTTTAGATTGAACTACTTGGGCAGATTATACTGTATGAAATACCATAACATTAGCAAATATATGAGATAAAGTCTATTGGAGAAATAAATCCGAGACTGCTACAAATGTACAGAACTACTTTTTTGTAATGACTTGAAGTGTTTCTGCTAGTGGAGATTTGGGATATATTTTATGTAAGAATAGTACAGACACTATAGCAAACCCTTTAGGTAAATTATTCCGAAATTGTGAATCACTTACATCAGCTCCTGAATTACCTGCTACTAATTTATGTGTAGAAGCTTACCATCAACTATTTGAATGATGTATTAATTTAGGGACCCTACCTAGTCTTCCTGCTACTACATTAGCTCCTATGTGTTATGATTCAATGTTCAGTTGATGCTCAAACATAAAATTATCAGAGACACAAACTTGAGAATACCAGACACCATATAGAATACCTACAGAATGAACATGAGTAGATGAATATGGAGTTGCATTATCTTATATGTTTGGTGATACTTGATGAACATTCACTTGAACACCAGAAATTAACACAACATACTATACAAGTAATACAGTAATTTAATTTAGCTAGGAACAGTAATCTGTTCCATAGCTAAAAAATAAATAAGTTTTATATATTAATATAAAATAATGGTAACATTAAGCAGTAATGCAACAACATATACCCCAACTAAATTCTCTAAAGCTGATGCTTATGGATTACAAGCACAATGATATGCCAATCAATGAAATAATGCATTAGCACAAGCTTATTGAGATATAGCAAATAATCTATGAAATTACTCTAATTTTGCTAATACATCATTGGGAACTATGGATGCATTGTTAAATTATATTAGGGCAAATGAATCTTGATTACAATGAAAAGCTTGAACATTATATAACACATTAGCTTGAGATATCCAAAATCAAAGAGATTATGTTATGAACACATTTGGTCCTGAATGAACATTAACAAAGGAAGTAAATGCATATTATGATGATTTATGAAACTATCTAGCAACAGATGCTTGAAGACAAGCTGCTAATATTGCTGCACAATGAACACATAGTTGAGCTAGTTTAGGTTCTATAAGGGCACAACAGAATGAAGCATATAATGAATCATTTAATAGATATATACAAGCCAAAGAACAACAGATAAATGCTAAACAAAATATTGCTGCAAATCTTGTTAATTTTATGACATCATTAAGACAAGAATATTGAGACACAACAAATCAATATATAATAGATTTATATAAAAGAGCTAATGATTTATATAACACAGTGGCACAATCTGCTGCTTCAGATCTAGATAATTATAATATGCTAAGATTACAAGCAAGTGGTGGATGAACTGTTTCCCCATCAACAACTACAGATACAACACAATTGACACAAAAAGATATAAAAAATATTATAAAGGATAATGGAATAGCTTGACTTGTTGCTATTAACCAAGTAGCTCCAGAAAGACTCCCTCAGATCCCTTATGATATATGATATAATGCATTAAAAAATAGACTAGGATTAACTTCTGGTAGGAAATCTAATTGAGTTGTTGTAAGTGCAAAATAACCTAATTTATGAAATAATATAATAAAAAATGGCACGTAATATTTTTTCAAGACAAGTTTATAAATTAATGGAAGAAAGATGATTCCCTATGGATGTAGCAAAACGTATATCGTATAAGCAACAGCTAAAAAATGGGAACATCTTTCCCTAACTCTTATAAATTAACCGACCAGGGGAAAGAATATTCTAATTTATTCTCAGAGAAAAGAGCTCTTGTAAGGAAGCAAAGAGCACAACAAAATAAATTAAATAAAAAAAATAATTGAATACAATGAATTTTAAATCAATAAGACATAGTGATGAAGCATATTTTAGATGGAGGTCAGAGTAGATGTTCTTGTGTTGGTTGATGATGCAAGATATGTAATGCTAGTAATAAACTAATATCGTGGCATAATGATATAATGCAGTTTGGGTTAGATAAGCAAACTATGTTAGATAATCTACAAGAAATTAATGATTATATGAATAAGATTGATGCATATACTATGTATCAATATCTAACAAAAGAGATAACAAAAGAGCAATTAGATGAGTATATGGAAACGTATACCCCTAAAAAGCGAACTCCTAAACTAAGAAAGAAATCAGAAATTAAAGATACATCTAACCTTGTTAATCCAGATGAAGAATGTGTATATGATTGAGACTGAGTTTGGGCTAGATGTAAATTCTGTAACAGTATTAAAAAATATCATAAATGACAAAAGTGTCTTAGATTTGTATGAGATATAGAAGAAAAATAATTTTAGATCAATAAGAAGAACAAGATGAGTTGTAATTGTAAACAACCTTGTAATCCTTGTCCACAATGTGATGATGATACTCCAATACCCCCACTAACACATATAGACCCTACAGCACCAACATCTGTTGAGCCATTAGATTCAGATGAATGTTGTAGTTGAGGATGTGGATGTAGTTGTCAAACACAATGTAAAGATAACTGTGGAATAAACATACAATCAACTAATCCTGATTGTCTATCTGTTGATACATCAGAATGTTGAGTTGTTAAATTAACACCTGTATGCCCTCCAATAGTTGTTGCTTGAGATAATGTTACAGTGGATGTAGAAGATTGCGAACTAGATAATTGTAGCAAGAAATATATAGTTAATGCACATTGAGATGATAAATATGTAACAGCTTGTGATTGAGATGAATATCCAGGTAATCTAGAAGAGAAAATTAGAGCTTGAGCTTGAATAGATATTGATGCTGTATGATGTTCAGGGAGTGATGCTCATCTAGTTATATCTGTGGATGATAGTGTATTTGATAACACAGATGAGAAAGTAGCTGTTAGTCCTAATTGTAGTGCTAAATATTTAGAAGATGCATTAACTGTACAATCAGAATACATTCAAATGAATAAGAGTTGATGTACATTAGCTATAACAGATAAAGTACCTAAAATATACTATGCTAAACAAACATTATGAGCTAACTATATACATAAATATGCTGCAGATTGAGAATATTGGGATATACCTTGAGACAGTTGGTATGAGGTAGTTAATTGACAATTAGTAAAACAAGAATGAGCACGTAATATTACATGGAACCCATTATGAAGCAAAAATGTTTACTTAAAAAATATGAGGATAGAACCAAATACGTGATGAATAATAAGTCTGAGACAATGAATATATACAGTATGATTTGAAGGTTCTGTAGAACTTACATATTGAATACATGCATTTAGAATACAACTGTTGAAACGAGAATGACTTACTTGAAAGAAATATACAATATGTGAATCTAGATATTCTGCTCCACTAGGTTATAGTCCATATAGTGAAGCAGCTTGATGAGTATGAGCAATTAGATATGTTAAATCTGTTACTTGATGAAGTTGAGATTCTGCACCTACTGTAGCATATGACACATTTAATGTTGAGACACCATTTCTTAATAGTAATGTAGAGGTGTGATGATGACAACATTGAAACTCTGCTACACTATGATGATATGTAGATAGAGTTCCTGTGTCTTGAAATACAATTGTAGAATTAGCTAGATGAGATATGATATCTATATCTATTAAAATATCTACAAAGGTGGATTACCATTGAACTGTATTACATAATGTCCCATCAAACTTCTTAGCTTGAGAAATAGCATTATTGTGAGCTGATAGTGCATCTTGAGATAATGGATGAGAATGTTGATTCCATTTCCATGCTGCATTATTAGAGCCATTACAAACATTAAGTTAAAATATCTATATATTTTATGTTGAGAAACACCAATTAGTTTCATCATCAAAAATAAAATAAGAAGCATAGAAAATATCTCGTGAGTATTTGTCCATACAGTGTAAAAATATTAAAAAATCCCCTACAATTAAGTAGGGGGTTTTTTATTTTAACTATTTATCACGCAATACTTTACAATCACTTTATTAAGTTTTTCGAATAAAAAGTCAAGCCTAATTTAATGATTTTGTTTTAGAATCAGAAAATAGGCAATCTTTAGGGTTATACAATTCAGTATCAACTGGTGTACCATAATAATCATTATTAACTACTGATGTGTTATAATTATCATTTAATACTTCAAACTTATAGAAATTGTCTTTATTATTTTCACTTCGATACTCATCTACAGCTCAGTCTCTATATGTTACCACAGGTAGTTTACAATATTCATCTGCTTCTACAGCTCTAATAAATGCTGTTAAGAAATCATATCTATCGTGTAGTTTATAGAACATTTGTTCTGCTGACCCTGTGACTATATCTGCACTATCTATTGGTTGTGTTACGCTGTATTCATCAGCAATAAATAATGTATCTGTTTTAGGTTCTAATATTAACAATGTCTGTTGTGGCTTATCTGTTAATCATTCTAATGCTTTATGTGCAGCAGCTACTGTTTGTTGTAGGAAAAATTTTAATTCTTTTGTGTCTTTAATTTTACGTTTACTTAATGCCTCTTCTATCATATTAGTCATAAAATCAACATCTTTTAATGCTCAACATCAAGTCACAATAAGCTCAACATTCTTTCATTGTATTTTTCTTAATTTAGGACGATATGTCTCTGATGAGCTTGTTAATATTTGTCATATTGTCACTCAATCATCTGCTAGTATAGTCCATTTGTTTTTAATTTTTGTTGCTCATATTAATGTCATTTAGTTTTTATTATTGATAAATAGCAGGGGGGGGGCTACATCCCATTCATTTTTTTTCAACCCCCCAAATCTGCGTGACTACGGATTTTTGAATATTTTGCTTTGAAAACTTATTTATTATATTTCTTATTCATTTTATCTGCGAATCTTTCTAGTTCATCTTCTAAACATTCTAGTTCGAAATCATCTAGTTTACTTAAATCTATGTTTAATAATAGATTTTCTTCATCATCTTCTTCATCAATAATATCTTCTTCATCATCGTATTCTTCATCATCAATATATTCTTCATTAATAGGTGTTAACATATATCGTGGGAAGTTTACTACAGTTTTATAATCTCAAGATTGTAATTCAATATCATAAGTTCTACAATCACCATATGTTAGAGAATCATTGAATCAAACTACAGTTCATTCTTCATACATATAGAAATCAAATTTATTTCTCAAATAAGATCAATCTACAAGGTGTTCTTCAACTAAATCATATAAATTATAAGGGATATTAATTTCTACTTTTTCTCAAAATATAAATTGTGTAGGATTTGCTTTATTATCAATCATTTTTTTTGTACACTCTGGGCAAATGTAAGCTCAATTTTTTGTTTCCATTGTTATTATTTATTATTATCTAAATCTTTATTTAATTCTTCAGCTAGTCAATCATATACAGACCATTTAATTTTAGAATCGATAATATTATATTCATTATCTTTCAAATCAAAACAAGATGTATCTTTATATCTAGCTAACACAGTTTCTTTAAATTCAGCCAATTCTTTATTAGCATCATCTGTTATCTTTTGATATTCTTCATTTAAATCAGATATTCTTTTATTAATTCAATCTAATTTTTCATTAATATCTTTTTGAAAATCTTCATCATCAATAGATTCTAATTGTTTATTTAATTCATTTCTTTTGTTTCATAGTTCCGACATTTCTCATATGATTTCTTTCCATTTAGGTTCACAATTTTCTCTAACTAATCTTTTAGCTTCTGTCTCAATTTCTTCTCAAACATCAGCATATAGTTTATTAGATTCACAAAGTTCTAATACTTTATCAAATACTTCCTTTTCTTTGTTTTTAAGATAAGGTAATTGGTTCTCACTAATGCTTTGAACAAAATACTTAACCATTCTTAATTTTACGTGTTTCATAATTTATTTTTTATTTAAATAAAATTTTGTATTCTTTTAAATCAGTGTTTTTACAATCACTATTATCATCTATTGTTTTGTATTGTGTAGATGATAGCTCAACTTTCATTATAGGACAGTTCTTTTTATATCACATAGATTCCATCCTAATCTCTGGGATAATATCATGGTTGTCATCTTCTATTATTCATAAATCCTGATAAAGGTCCATAATTGACGAGAGACGGTTGTCCAAGTCCGTTCTTCTCTTGTTTCAATATAGTATACATATTTGTAATCTACAAGGGAATGTATGGAATTTATATTCTATGTTTCATAGACACTTCATCATCCTTTTATGTCGTTCTATATAATTAGGACTAGGTAACGATAATCATCTCATATTTGTTCTTCAATTTTTTTTTATTCCCACATATCAATAGAAGAATATAACTAGTTTATTTTTTGTATTCTCAACTACTTCAGCATCTACACTATCCCATTCCCATCATTTGAATTTAGATTGGGTCTTTTTTTTCATCTAATCTAAGTAGGTTACGAGCTAAAGTTTTCAGATAAGCAATTGCACTAGTCATATCATCCATTCATATAGGATGTATTCATAGTCACATTAATCAATTTTGTGTTCTTAGATATATAGTGCTATCTCATTTATTATATGTAGGGATAAATTTAAAATATATCTCTAGAAGATGTTTTATCTCATCCCTATCTATTGTTGTCTCTTCTGCTAAGAAATCAGCTAGTCTAGATATATCATATTTATTGTTCATCTGCATACTCTTTATAAATATAAAGGATTGTGATGTATCAAGCTAAGTCTAACCGACTATCTGCAAGACTTTCTCATTTTACATTTCATTCCATAGTCGCATTATTTATCAATCAACGGATTCTAGAAACCTTATCTACTATTCTAGTTTTGATTCATTGTTCAACAGACACACCAACTAATTCATAGTTCTCAAAATTCTTAAATGGACTAGTTCATACAGCTGTGTAGTCTTTACATTTATTTATCAAGGTATTCTTTAACACCTCTGCTCAATCTATGTTTTCTGTTAACACATTATAATTTATAAGACATTGTTGCAATGTAAATACCTCATATCATATTTTTACATATACACAATTGATATTATTCACATCACTTAATATCTCTAGTATATAATCAAAGTATTCTTCTTTTGTCATTTTATATTTGATTAAAGGATAAAGACATTTTTCAATCAACAACTTTCCCTACTACATATCAAGGGATAGATTTAGCTATGAATTTATTCTTTTCATATTCACTATTCTCGTTTAGACTAGGTGTCTGTAATCTAATATATCAATTTCATTGAGACATTCAAGAGCAATGATAATGTCAACTAGCAATAATATTTTGCTTTCATATTTCTCATAATGCTTGTAGAATTTGGATATCAGGTTTTCTATTAAATCCATTATCTCAATGAGCCAATATAAATCTAAACATTCATTCATCCTTAATTAACACTCAATCTTTAGAATAATCAAGAATCATATTAGGGAATCTCTTTTTAATCATTTCATACATAAGAGAACCAACAATTCTTTCTGGATCTCAATCTCTTTCTTTCGACATTCTAACGTGGTTTCAATTTAATCCCCACACTTTAACATCATATCAAGCTAATATTAAAGACTCAAATCATCAACATAACATATCAACACATCATAGAGCTTGTTGGATTCATAAATAATCCATATCTAATACTTGTGAATCATGTATCCCAGACACTCTAGGAGATTCAATTAAATCTCACATTAATATGAATGTATATTCATCTATATCCTCATCTAATAATAGTTGAGCCATCATTTTATTCCAATTTTCTTTAAGCTTATCTGTTGTTCTTCAATAATGTAAATCTCATACAAACACATAAGCTCTATTACATATTTGTGGACTTTTATACATTATAACAGGAGTAGGATTATAATTATCTAGTGCTTGTCTAAATAGTTCTGATATATTTTCAGCTCCTGTATAATAGGCTACAGCTTTATTAACCTTATTAATATATCATCTATCCCAAGCTTTTAATGTTTTAGATAACAATTTATTATCTAGTTCATCTTCTATAGTCGCATCTAGGAATTCATCTTGTGAATCTAAAGCATTATAGATAGCTTGCATTCATAATCATTCCCTATGGAATTCTTCTTTAATTGTTTGAACAATAGTCATCATAGTAGCTCAAGACATTTTAAGCTCGACTATTCTTCTTTTTTCATCATTTGTTAGATGTTTTGCCATTTGATTTATTATCTTTTAAATTTTGTTTTTCTTTTTTTCATTTTTTAGATTTCTTAATTCCCTTTGTTATTACAGGTGAGATGTCATTAGTTGTGTATAATGTTATAGTAGGTTCAATAATATCTGCTGTACTTACTTCTATATCATCATTACTGCTATTTTCTTCTTTTACATTTATAACTAGAGAAACAATCTTTCATAATCTAATAGCTTCATTAATTTGTTTCATTTCTTTATATGTAAACAAATATTTTTCAAATACACTAGCAGCATCTTCAGCTGTTACAATTGTATAGCTAGCATTATATGGTAATTTAGTTTCTTCATTATTAAAGAATTTATAATCTTTAACAACTCTAGATATTTCTATATATTCTATTTCATTCCTTGATTCGAATTTATCTATGAGTCGATTAACAGCATCAACTAATGCATTATAATCTGTTATTCTAACATCTCTTCTTATATAATCTAATTTATTCATATCATCCTATAAGAAACTAAAATTATCAATAGCCAAGCTATTAGTATTTCAATTATATTTTCATTTTGTGTTCTGTTTGGGTTTATTTACAGACCCATTCTGGTGATGTTTTGTATCTACAAACTGGACAGATGTGTCCTGTTGCTGAGTTCATTCCATTTTGGAAATAGTTGATTTCTTTTTAACACTTTGTTCTTTATATTCTTTATCTAATTCATCATTTTCTTTTTTGATTCTTTCTAATGTCTCTCTTTTAGATTTATTCTTTTGCAAATATTCTTGCACTAGATTCTTAGACTCTTTCACTAATACCCTAAATGGAGAATCTAAGTCAGCAACTGTTGTTGTAAACAAATCCATAACAATTGTAGCTAATTGGTATTTGTCTAATGGCATTTTTTTTCAATTTAAAAAATTCTCACATACATCGATTAAGTGAGCATTTACATCATCCAGCATATTATCTGGATCAGATTTATTTAGTTTCAAAATGATATCTAATCCCATCTTTTCTAATGAGAAAGATATAATTGGTTGGTAAATAGTTATAAACTGAGATAATATTTTTTTCTCAGCTTTTGCTGTTATACTTTGCATT
>JAZUKX010000111.1:0-3661 GCA_045643505.1 Candidatus Absconditabacterales bacterium
TGATTATTTGTTTTGGATTATTAATTTTATATTTGTTTATTTTTTAATAAATTTTATGGGATTTACTCATTTACATGGACATAGTACATATTCTTTCTTGGAAGCAATTTGAACACCAAAACAAATAGTATCAAAATGTAAAGAATTGTGATATACTTCAGTTTGATTGACAGATCTTTTTTCAATGTATGGAGCAGTAAAATTATATGAAGCTTGTAAAGATGCAGAAATTAAGCCAATAATATGATCTGAATTAGGATTCGTTTTAAACATTTCATGATTTAATAAAATTGAAGATATATGAAATATTTGCCTTTTAGCGACAAATACTGATTGATATCAAAACCTGATGAAAATCGTTTCAGTTGCAAATCAAGAATGAATTACATGACATCCCAAAATTGATATTGATACTCTTTGAAAAAATAAAGAATGAATTATTGCTTTTATGTGATGAGTCGATTCGTGGATTTGAAAAATGATTACAAGATCTGAAAGTGATGACAAAATTTTGGAATTGATACATTTATTGCAAGATAATCTATGAAAGGAAAATGTTTTTCTGGAAATTGTAGCTCAAAATGAAAAAGATAATACTAATTTAGCAAAAATAAATAAAAAGATATTGGAAATAGCAAAAAAAGAATGAATACAATTAATAACTTGAAATATATATAATTATGTAAACATATGAGATAAAGATGCTCGAGAGATGGCTTTAGCAATCAAAGATCAAAAAAAGATTTATGATTCAGATTGTAGAAAACCTATTTGAGATTTCTATGTTATGTCTGAAGATGAAATCAAAGATATCTTAATTTGAAATTGATATAATGAATCTGATATCACCACATGGATGAATACAAATTGAGAAATTGCAGATAGAATTGATATCAAGATAATAATGGGACAAGCTCTTTTCCCTGTCTATCAGACTCCAAAAGATGTTGCTGATCTATATGAATCAATTAAAGATTCATTAATTTCTGAATAATAAAATTATTCAAAGACATTTTTGACAAAATGACAATCTTTTTTTCCAAATTTCAGATTGAAAAAATTTGTGTGATAATTAATTATTTATTTCGTTGATTATATGTCATTCTGATCAAAGCAAAGAATCTAATTATATTTTTTAGATTTTTCGTTTCATTCGTTATATTCACTCCATTCAGGATGATACAAAATTGTTTTATTATGAGAAAAACTAATGGATATACAAGAATACTTAGCAAGTAAATTAAATGAAGAACAATGTAAAGCCGCTTTACACACTGCAACATCTAGCTTAATTTTAGCATGAGCATGATCTGGTAAAACTAGGACTTTGACATACAAAATTGCTTATCTAATGTTTGGACTTGGAATTAAGCCAGGTAATATTTTAGCTGTAACTTTCACAAATAAAGCTGCTAATGAATTAAAAGAAAGATTAATTGAGTTGTCTGGTGAATTTTCAAATTTAAATTTATGAACTACTCACGAAATAAATTCAAATGAGGTTTGATGAAATTCTATTGATGATTTTCTAGCTTTTGTAGAATCAAATTCTCAGTCAAAATGAAATCAATCATATTGAGTAAATGATTTCAAATGGATTTGAACTTTTCACAGTATTTTTTTGAAAATATTAAAGGAAGATATTGAGAATTTGGAGATGAAATATAATAAAAATTTTTCAATAATTGATGCTGATGATAGTGAAAAAGTAATAAAAGATCTTTTGAAAAAATATAATCTGGATGAAGTTTTGAAACCCAAAGAAGTAAAATGATTTATCAGCAAATCCAAAAATGAATGATTTGATGCAAAGATGTACGAATCAAAAATTGAAAGTCAATATGATCAAAACATGTGAAAAATTTACACAGAATATCAAAAAGAATTAGAAATATCAAATATGCTTGATTTTGATGATTTATTATTATTACCATATTTATTATTTAGAAAAAGGCCAGAAATTTTGTGAAAATGGCAAAGAAAATTTTTGTATATTATGGTAGATGAAGCTCAGGATACAAATCGAATTCAATTTGAATTGATGAAAATGATGAGTGGAAATGATGGAAATATTACGATGATTTGAGATGATTATCAGAGTATTTATGGTTGGAGATGAGCTCTTATGGAGAATTTTTTGAATGTAAAAAAATATTGGCCTGACATGGAGATGTTTAAATTACAGACAAATTATCGTTCTCGTCCATATATTGTACAAGCATGAAATGCTGTAATCAAAAAAAACTTGAAACAATACGACAAAAATGTTGAGTCATTTAGAGAAGAAAATGGTAAAATTACAATTTTTGGAAATAATACAGAGATGGATGAAGCTGCAAACTTGATTGATTTAATTTCCAAAATGAAATCTAGTGGAAAAATAGAATCACGATGAGATGTGGCAATCTTGTATAGGACAAATGCTCAATCTTCTCCTTTTGAGCAGGTACTAGTCCAAGAATGAATACCTTACAAGATTTATTGAGCTTTCAAATTCTTTGATAGAAAAGAAGTTAAAGATATTTTGGCTTATATGAAATATTTAGCAAATCCAAATGATTCAATTTCTCTCAAAAGGATCATAAATGTTCCTTGAAGATCTATCTGAAAAACCACATTGGATAAATTGGAAGAATATGCTGCTACAAATTGATATTCTCTAAATCAAGTTATCGAAAATATTGATAGTATACCTGAAAAAGTTACTCCACAAGCTAAAAAGTGAATTTTAGAATTCATGACTGTGATCCATGAAATTACAGATAATCGAGATCAATATTCACCTGCTGATGCTATGGAAAAAATAGTAAAATGAATAAAATATAGAGCATATTTGGTCAAAGAGCATGGAAGTGAAGAAATTGCAGATGAAAAATATGAAAACATATGACAATTGATAAATCTTGCTTCGAAATATGTAGAAAAATGACAGGATGCTATTAGACAATTCATGGAAGAAATTACACTTTTGACTGATGTCGCTACTGATAATGAGTGAAATATGGATGCGATAAAATTAATGACCGCACATAGTAGTAAATGACTTGAATTCCCAGTAGTTTTCATTGCGTGACTTGAAGACAATGTTTTTCCACTTACAAATGCAATGATGGAACCAGATCTACTTGAAGAAGAAAGAAGACTGATGTATGTAGCTATTACGAGAGCAAAAGATCATTTATTTATGTCATTTGCAAATAGTAGGATGACTTGGTGACAGACTAGAAGTAATCCTGAAAGTAGATTTATTGCTGAGATTCCTTTGGAATTAGTAAAAAGGTATGATTTATGATCTGGTTCTATGTGAGAATGATGAGTAAAACAAGAGGAACATTATGATATCTCTGAATGACATGTCGTGAATCATAAATTATTTGGAAACTGATATGTATTAGAAATATGGAACAATTTGGCAATTGTAAAATTTTATAATCCAAAATTTTGAGTTAGAAAAATTGAATTAAGATTTTTGAAAAAAGTGGAATAAATTTATTAATAAAATTTTTACTGTCATTTCGAACAGTAGGAGAAATCCACAGACAGTGATTTTAGAACCCCCTTAATCCCTCTTCCGATAGATCGGAATCTTACGACTTCATAAGGGGGACTATTACGCTGTCATTTCGAACATACAAAAAAAATCAAATTTTTCATTTGTCAG
>JAZUKX010000112.1:0-16280 GCA_045643505.1 Candidatus Absconditabacterales bacterium
TTTCAACAAAAGCTGCTGCAGATCAAACAGTTGCTCTAAATGCTGTTGATAAAAAAATCTGAACTGTAACATTGAAAGCTGGAGAAAATGATACAACAATTACAGCTTTGGAAATTACTAAATCTGGATTAGGACAAGCTAAAGATGTTGCTACAATATCTCTTGTAAAAAATTGAGAATATGTAACAAATGCTGCAACTCTTAATGCAAATAATGTTGCAAAATTAAGATTTAGACCAAACTTAGTTTTGAAGGCTAACACTTCAGAAACATTTGATGTTGTTGTAAGTATGGCTAGCACAGCTACAGCTTGAGGAACACATAATTTCTCAGTTACTGCAGCAACAGTTTCAAATTGAAAATTCTGATGAACTCCTGCAAAATTATGAAGTTTAACAACTTCTAATTACAAAGCTTCTTCTTTGTCTGCTACTGTAAATGCTAAATCAGCAAAAGCTGGAGATGAAAATACAGAAATTATCTCTGTAACTTTGAAACCAGCAGCAAATGCTACAGTTGATGGTATGGTGTTGCTATCAGAAAATGATGATTCATTAAATAATGTTGTTTCAAATGTAAAAGCATATATTGATGATGTAGAAGTTTGAAAAGTTGTTGTAAATGATGAAACAATAGTTATCAGTGATTTAAACAAATCAATTGCAAAGAATAAGTCGGTTGATGTTGTATTAAAATGAGATGTTATATATGTATGAACACAAGCATCATTCAATTTCACAATTGAAGATAATCGTGTTGTAGCTACAGAAGATAGCACTTCAGAAAGAATGGCTGTCACAACAAGTAATGCTGCTCTTTCAATAACAGATAGTATTTGACTTACATTGACAAACAATGTAAAAACTCAACAAAAAGCTGTTGCTGATCAAGAAGATGTTGTATTAATGGATATCGATGTAAAATCAGCTGCTAATATAGATGTTCTTGATTATGTTATCAAATTTGGTTGATATGTTAATTCTGGTGACTTAGAAGATATTAGAGTATCAGTTGATGGTAATGAATTTGATTTACCTACAAAATTATTTGATACAGATTCAGATGGTAATGTTGATAATGCAATTACATTAGATGATAAATTCTTAAATGCATTCTCTATTGATGCTTGAAAAACAGCAAATATTAAAGTATTGGCAACAACTAAAAATGCTGTAACTCTTTCAACAACATTATATGTTGTTAAAATCAAGAATTTAGATACAAATAAAAATGTAGTACCATCTGTAGTATCATTTGATTCTACAAATTCAGCTAGTTATTTAACTAGTAAAGCTTCACACACAACAAAAGTATCAACTACATGAAGTTTGAATGTTTCTAAAAAGACAACAGAATGAAGTACTATTAAAATCTGAGAAGAAGCTACAATATTATCTTTTGTTGTAAAATGAAAATCAGAAGAAGCTACATTAAAGACAGCTGTAATTAATGTTTATGCTGCAGATAATTCTATTGATGAAATAACATTATGAGATAAAACTTTAGACACAGATAGTTCAAATGTAAATTATTCTACTGATCATTATATTGCAACATTTAATTCATTGAATACACCTATCAATGAAGAAGAAACAAAATTTGATGTAAAAGTTAAATTAAGTAGTGATATAGCTGTAAGTAGTTTATGATCTAACGTAACAGCAAAAATTGGTACATTGACCGCTAAATGAAAAACAAGCGAAGATACAATAACAGCTACGCCATCTCCAGTAATTGCTGGTAAAAATTATCAAATTGTAACATCTAAACCAAAGTTATCATTAGAAAAAGATGGAAAATTTGTAAAACTTACAGTTAATAATGAATCAGATTACAAAGTAAATGTAACAGCTTTATCTTGAGAAATACTAAGTAATAAAGCTACATGATCTAATGATTTATTATTGCCAGTTGTGTCATCTTGGAATGTAAGACAAGACACAACAGATGGAACAATAATAGCTACTGTTCCTATGACTACACCAGCAATACCTGCACAGCCAATACCTGGAATAATATCTTGGGATACAACTATGGGTGGAGGTTCAGCATGAGTAGAAATAGATGAATGAGATTCTTTAACTTTTGTTGTAGAAATGGTTGCATGAGCTGTAATTGACTCTTCAGATTATACAGCTACAGCTAAGAGCTTATCATTCCAATACTATGATGAAGATGCTATAACTCCTGGATATGGTACAACAATAACAGATAACTACTAATTAGTTAAATTGTTATATTGAAATAGAAAAAGCCCCCTCTTCGGAGAGGGTTTTTTTGTTGCTTGGATTTTTGCCGCTTTTGTCAAAAAAATTCTTGATTTTGATCTTAATATTATTATTCTGTAATTGTTTTTAGAATTTACTCTTGATTTTTTGTATACATTTAGTATACTAATAATATACAATTTATATACTAATGATATACAATATGTCAGATACAAAAGTTATAGCTAATTTGAGATTAGAGAAATCACTAAAAGATCAAGCCATCGATGTAGCAACTAAAATGTGATTATCTTTATCTGCTGTTATGTCATTATTATTGAGGAAGTTTGTGATTGAAAAAAAGATTGAAATTGGGTTAGATGAAAATTGATTTACTACACCAAAAAAAGAAATCTTAAAGTCCGCTATAAAAGACGCCAGAGAAAATTGAGAAGAGATCGATTCTATAAACGACATTTTATAGTATATAGTCGATTATGTTTAAAAAGGTCATTTCACACCAATTTAAAACAGATATTAAATCATATAAAACAAATTCTAGGATAATTTCTGAATTAGATACTGTTTTAAAAATACTCTCCGATTGAGATGTATTACCACTAAAATATAAAAATCATGAACTAAAATGAGAATTTAAATGAATTTATGAGTGTCATATTTTGCCAGATGTACTATTATTTTATGAAATCGATGAACAAGAAAACATTATCCGTTTAATTAGAATTTGATCTCATTCTGAGTTGTTTGGATAAGTAGAAAAAGGGCGACCGCGAGGTTACTCTTTTTTTTGTTGCTGTTTTTTTGCTGAGCAACCCCTCACCCCGATATTCATCGGGGAGCTCCCCTATCAGGGAGCGAAACTGCGGTTGATTTTGCAGCAGTTTTCTCCCCTGTTAGGGGGAGTACTCGCGTAGCGAGGGAGGGGGTTGTCACAGAGCATAGAAGACTCACGAAAGTGGGTCTTTTTTTGTTGCTTGGATTTTTGACCCCGGGGTTTCAGCGGAGCGGAAAACAACCCCGGGGTCTGTAGGCGGCGGTTGCTGTCAGCGGGTTGGACCCCCGGGTGTCGAAAATCGACCCCGGGGTCTATATTTTTTATTCTATTGATTTTGATATAATTTCTTATATAATATATATATATTTATAATAAATATTATTTAAAATGAATATTTTTGAAAAAGTATTATATGATAAAGATGCAAATGCATGTTATATATACGTTAAAAAAGATGTAGTAGAAGTATCTGAACAAATAAAGCCACGATTAATAGTTGATAAAAACAAGAATTGAGAAATAATTTGATTGGAAATCTTATCTGCAAATGAACATATGTCTTTATTAGAAAGATTACTTTTGTCTAAAGATAAAATAGAATCATGCGTATTATCTTAACAAATCATGCTCGTATGAGAGCACAGGAAAGATGAATAACAATACAAGAGATTTTTTCAATAATTGAATCACCTGATATTATTGAAGAACAATCTGAAAATATTATTTGCTTTAAAAAGAAATGAAATAAATATTTAACACTTGTTTATGCAAAAGATAGCGAGTGAAATTGGGTTATAATTACTGTATTAAAAACATCAAAAATAAGAAAATATATATAATAGAAAAGACCTCCCTTCGCGGAGGTTTTTTTGTTGTTCGAAAAGAAGACCCCGGGGTGTCGAAAATCGACCCCGGGGTCTCTTTTTTTATTCTGTCAAAAAAAATATTGATTTTAATAATTCATTAGTTATATTATAAAGCAGATACTTTATGTTTAATGAAATTAATAATGGAAAATTATGTATTTATCGACACACAAAATGTAAATCTTGCTATCAAAGATCAAGGTTGGAAATTAGATCGAAAAAAATTGTATATATATTTAAAAGATAAATACAATGCTTCAAAAGTTTATCTTTTTATTTGATTTGTACCAAATAATCAATCTTTATATAGTTTTTTTCAAGATATTTGATATCATTTAATATTTAAACCTGTATTAGAATTGAAATCATGACAAACAAAATGAAATGTAGATGCTGAATTAGTGCTGCAGTCTATGATTGATTATCCGAAATATGCTAAAGCTATATTGATTTCATGAGATGGTGATTTCTCTTGTTTAGTGAAATATTTAATGGAACAAGATAAATTTTTAAAATTAATAGTTCCAAATCAAAATAAATTTTCTTATTTTTTGAGAAAGACTGCAAAATGAAGAATTGATAGTTTAACAAATTTAAAAAACAAATTAAGTTATAAAAAAAAGGACCCACAAATTAAGCACTAACACTTAATCTAATGGACATCCTCAATCGTGATAACGATTACTAGTATACCTAAATTTTTTTTAAATGCAAGTTTTCTTATCAAAAAAATGCTTATATTGAAAAAGCCCCCTCTTCGTGGAGGTTTTTTTTGTTGCTTGGATTTTTGACCCCTGGGTTTCAGCGGAGCGGAAAACAACCCCGGGGTCTGTAGGCGGCGGTTGCTGTCAGCGGGTTGGACCCCGGGGTGTCGAAAATCGACCCCGGGGTCTATATTTTTTTATTTGTCATATTTTTATTTGACAAAACGATTTATATTCGTATAATGCTAAATGTAGATAAATTATGATATTTTAATATTAAATTTTTGACAATGCCAAGGAGAGTTGAATTCCAAGAAAACAGTTATTATCATGTATACAATAGATGATTAAACAAGCAAACATTATTCTTTTGTGCAAAAGATTTTGAAAGATTTCTATGGTATATTGCATTACAACAAAAAAAACAAAAGGAAGACATTTCATTAATTTCTTATTCTATATTACCAAACCATTTTCACTTTGTTTTTTTGAACAAAAAAAATTGATTTGCTTTGTCTGAATTTATATGACAAATTTGTGCAAGTTATGGTAAATATATTTGAGCAAAATATTGAATGCAATGAACTTGAAAATTATTTGAATCTAGATTTAAAGCAAAATTATTAGATAATGAAGAATATTTGAAACAATGTATTCATTATGTTGAATTTAATGCTGTAAAACATGAGCTTGTTTCTGACATAAATCAACGAATATTTACCAGTTTTGATAAAAGCAGACCAGATTTCACACCATCTGAATATATATTAAATTTTGATCGAGAATTTTAGACCCCAGGGTCTAACAACAATAATGCTTTTACTATTTTTTCTTTTGCTACTGAAATTTCAGCTAAAATATCTTTTGTCACTTTTTCTTTTTTGAAATTTTGGTATTTTGTGAATATTTCTATCATATTTTTTTCATAATTTTCATCTGCAGAATCCAACAAAATATCATCATAATGTTCGACATAAAATTTAGCATTGTCATATTGATCATGAGTCCATGGAATTGGCACCATTACAATTTTGAGATTGTATAAATTTTGTTCTGCAAGTGATGTTGTTCATGCACGAGTAAGTGATATATCACAATATTTCAAAAGTAGTCACATTTCTTTTTGTGATACAAAATCAAATGTATATACATTTTTTATTGAATCAAACTCTGTTGCCAAATCTTGATTTTCTTTTCATAATACAAGAAATATTTCATAATTTGAATAAATATTTTTATTGTTTTTAATTGAATTCAATAAATTTGTATAGAGTCTTTTTGATCATTGAGAACCTCACATCACGAGTAATTTTGTCTTTTGTGGATCTGAATAAAATAATTGTTCTGCTATACTTAATTCTTGTCAAACCTCGGTATGAATTGGGATATTTTTGATACTTTCATTACAAACTATATCATCTGACAATATCTGTCCAACTGTGACAGAATTAGGTAAAACTCAGTCAAATCCTGTAAATACTGTAGTTGCAAACTTTGATGCAATTTTGTTTACAAGTCACGAATGGACATCTGATTCATGGACTACTATTTTCTTCCTCAAAACTTTTCCAGCTATAACAACAGGCAATGCTACATATCATCATTTACAAAATATTACATCAATTTTATATTTTTTGAGATAAAATAATGATTGAATAATTCATCGTCAAAATTTAAACACATCACGGACGTTCTTTATTTTTGACTTTAATGGTGTTTCTCTACGATATTTCCCAGACACTATCGTTTGAAAAAATAAATTCTGATTGTTTTGTTTTATTTTCTCGTATATTTCATACTCCAATGATTTTTTTTCTCAAAATCGGACAATCTTAGACACTTCTTGACAATATTCAGGGTTCTTATTAATAAATTCAATAATGCTCTTTACTGGAAATACATGTCATCATGTTCATCATCAAGCCATAGCTATATTATAATTTGCCATATTTCAAATATAATAATAAAATTACTATATCTAGTAGTAAACAATCTGATTTTACTTTCAAGAAAAAATTTTATTGAGAATTTAGAAAAAATAACTATAATCAGTTCAAATAAAAAAAATTAATAAAAATTTTATGTTATGGCTAAATATATTACTTTGGAATATAACTCCGACTTTTTAATAAAAAGAGTTATGAATAGATTCTTTTTGGTACCAAAAAATGGTGAAAAAAATGAGCAAATAACACCAGTTTTTGCAAGTTACGATAATAATAACTTAAAATATGTCTCAGTATTAAAGATTCATAATAAAGATATATTGTCTATAGGTACCATTTTGGAAAACAAATATATTGTCCAAAAAATAATAAAACATGACAATGTATTTGAAATAGTATTTTAATAAATATTGGGCATAACGCCCATTTTTTATAAACTAAAATTTTATCACTATTATCTTTTCCAAATATTACTAAAATTTCATGATAAAAATATAGTTATTTTTAATAGAAAACATAGTTTTAAGCTAGCAAATAATTCCAATGATAACAAAAAGTTTTAGTCAATATAGACACAAGATCGACATCAAAAATTCACTACTTTTGTGAATTTTTTATTAGTTCAAAGCTTTTATTTCAATAAAAAAAATTCACTGTTTTAGTGAATTTCACTATTTTAGTGAATTTTTAGTTTTATGTATTTTTATAATCTTTTTTTTCATTACAGAAACAAAATCAAAAAGTTGTTTTAAACAACAATAACAAAAAGTTATCATTTTCATTATTTTTTCACATACCAGTTATCAACTAATATTTTATTTATACACTATGACAATATAGACACAAGATCGACATCAAAAATTCACTACTTTTGTGAATTTTTTATTAGTTCAAAACTTTTATTTCAATAAAAAAAATTCACTGTTTTAGTGAATTTCACTATTTTAGTGAATTTTTAGTTTTATTAAAAATCTCTCCAAATATTTTTCAAATATCTTCTTTTTTCCAAAAATTCTTGTTTTCTTTTTTCTTCTTCATCATTTTGTTGTACAGATCAATCCTCTACTGGTTTTTCTGTTTTTGTCTCAGATATATCATCTATTTTTTCTGGAAGTTGCTGTAAAATTTTCTGTTGAGTTTCTTCTGTATTATTTTCATTATTTCAATATTGATTTCAGTTCTTATCTACTATTTCAGGTGAAATAATTTTTTTATTTTTTTCTTCTTCATATTTTTCTTTTGCAAGCATATAATCATATTCCACTTGCATATTAATCCAATATTTCTCAGGAGTTCAAAGCACATCCGCCAATATCAAATCCCATTGTACTGTAATATTCCTTTTTCATTTGATCAACTCATTTACTTCACTATTTTTCTTTCAAACAAAAGTTGAGAACTGCTTTTGAGTCCATCATCTTTCTCTTATTTGCTCTATCAATACTTTTCAAGGATGTTCCATTTTATATTCCAATACAAATAAAAAAAATTCACACATTCAGTGAATTATTTCACACATATAGTGAAATTTTTCACACTTTTAGTGAAATTCACTAATTCACTGAAACAGTGAAATTATAATCAAAAAATTTTTTCTGTCAAATTTTTAAGGACTTTTTTTAAAATAAAATTCACTGTTTCTATGAAACAGTGAATTTATATACTATTTTTATTACAGACCCCGGGGTCTATCTTACATATCAAATTCTACCCCAATTGAATATAAATGTAAATTTTCAGTAGATGGTTTCTTGATATATATTTTTTCTCCAACAATAGGAAATCAAATACTTGATAAATGAGCACGAATTTGATGTCTCATTCATTTTGAAATTTGAACTCACAATGTTGATATATTTTTTTCTGGATCATAATATAACAACTTTACATCTGTTTCTACATCTTTTAGTTTTTTTTGATCGATTTTTCCAGTTTGTTTCGTGTCCAAAAATACAACCATACGATCTTTTGAATATTTATGGTGAGTTATAGGATAAGAAATTTTTTGTGTCTTATTTTCAAATTTTCAATAAACATCTGCGATATAATATTTTTTTATTTTTCATCCAGCCTGAGCTTGTTTATATTTATACTTAAATAATGGAGTTTTTGCCATATAAAGAAGTCATGTTGTATCATTATCCAACCTATTTACTAAACCATATTCATCTTGTTGTGAAAAAAATTCTTTTTGTGCCAAAATTATTGCTTGAATATCTTGGTCATCAGATTCAATTAGATAATCAAGAAAACTTTTTTGATCCCCAAATGTACTAGGAATTCCACATGGTTTTCGAAAGTAATAAAAATATTTATCTTCATATCGTGTTATTTTCATTTATTTTACACTGAAAGTAAAATGATAACAAAAGACATTATACATAAAGTTGTTTTTTTATCAACTTTTGATTTAATTTTATTAGATTTCAAAATTTTTATGAAATAAAAAAATCGTCAGCCATACACGACCAACGATCTTTTTGTGAAAATATTTTATAATTTATTTTTTTCTTTTTTAAATTTTCATGTCATTAAATATGCAATTGGAGCAGCTAAGAATATTGATCCAAATGTACCAAATACAATTCAAACTCAAATTACAAATGAGAATGTCTGAATAATTCATGTACCGAATATAAACATAGCAATAACAACTAATAATGTAGATATAGATGTAGCCAAAGATCTTCTCATTGTCTGCCACAAACTTTGTTCAAATACTTCTCCATATACTAAGTTTTTAGTTGCTCATTTATTTTTCAAGTTTTCTCTAATCCTATCAAATATCACAATAGTATCATTTATACAATATCACATAATTGTAAGTAATGCTATAACAAATATTGTATCTACTTGAATAGTCTGATTAAATGCCATCCATAATCCATATGCTCATGCTGGTAATGATATATCAAATATTGTTGTAGCTATTACTACTAGACCTAAAGATGCTGGAGAAATGTAATTCCTAATCTCTGCAAAAGAAAATAACAAATAAATAATAATAAATATCAATCAAATAATCAAAGCTTTTACTGTTGTTTTTTGCATATAAGATCCAACACTTGGTCATGTAATTTTTTGTTGAACTATATCATCTGTAGAATCAATCATTTGTTCTTCCATCATATATTCTTTGATTTCATTAGACAATTGAGAAACAGCTTCATCACTAGACATACGAGTTTGAACCTTAATTGTTGTTGTCTCACCATCAAAATCTAAATAAACAAATGAATCTTCATAACCTTTTGATTTCAAGAAATTTTCTATACTTTCTTTTTGTGTGTCTGTAGAATAATCTCCGTTTACTCACAAACTAACTCCACTTGTAAATTCTTCTGAATATCTAACATTTGATATAAAGAAAATCCAAGAAAGCACAGTCAAAACAGCTCATAATGAAATCCATAACCATGATTTCTTGATAATACTAAATTTTGGTTCCATCTTTTTCTGAACAAAAAAATTTAAAAATAATTGACAATTTTGTAAAGATTTAGTTAATAAATTCAAGACAAATTTATTAATCCTAAAATGAGATATTTTTATTATTCAATTGTATGTGTCATTTCGAAGAAGTAAAGCGACTAAGAAATCCAGCATTGTCGGAAGTGGATTTCTCCTCATTCACTTCGTTCAGAGTCAAAATGACCAGATAATTGTCATTTCGAAGGAGCAAAGCGACTGAGAAATCCATGTTGTCGGAAATGGATTTCTCCTTGCAGTCGAAATGACGTGGGTGTCGGAAGTGGATTTCTCCTCATTCACTTCGTTCAGAGTCGAAATAACCAGAATTTAGATTATTTATTCATCAAATAGTAATTTTTCGCAGCATCTTCTTGTGCTTTTTTCTTGTTTGTTCCAAATCATTCTCATAAAATTTTTCAATCTACTGTAAGCTCTGATTTGTACTTTGTCACATTTCATCTATCGTCTTTTTCTACTTCTGTATCAATATAAATAGGCGTATGTTTTGTATTATGTTGCACTTTTTCTTGTACCATAGTTTTATAACTTTTTACTGGATTTTCATCTATTTTATCAAACATAGAATATACATAAGTTTCTACAAATTTTTCAGCTTCATCATATCACAAATCTAAGTATATATATCCAATCAAAGATTCTAATGCATCTGATAATATTGAATCTTTTTGTCTTCCATTTGTCCTTTCTTCTCATTTACTGATAAAAATTTGTTCATCTAATTTTATATTTTTAGCCACAATTGCTAATGTTTCTTCTCTAACTAATGCAATTTTGTACAATGTCATTTTTGACTCATCCATCTCGGGATGATCTTTGAATAATTTTTTACAAATTACAGCTCACAATATTCCATCTCACAAAAATTCTAATCTCTCATTATGATCACAAATTTCTTTAAAATCTGCAGCAAATGATTTATGGACAAAAGCTTGCAAAAAATCATGCTCATTTTTTAATTTTTGCATATCAAGTCACAATGAAATAGCATATTTATACAATTTTTCTTTTTGATTTATTGTTTCTTTTGGCAACATTTTTTTATCTTTCATAACTAAATGGATTTGCAGTAATATAATCTATAAAATCATTTCATAAGTATAATTCCATATCATATCACAATTGTTCTTCTTCTGGATAAACTAAATTTGGACCATTCATTGTCAATCATTCTACAGCTTCTCATGTCTTTATTACATTTATGGGCATAAAATTTTGTAACATTTTAATTGTCTCATCGTAATGACCTCCATAAACAATTGCTGTAGTCTGTTCATACAATTCATCTGAGTTTTCTGCTCAAGCCAAATTAAATCAATATTTTTTCATTTTTACTGCCATTTTGTTTGCCCATCATGTTGGAGATTTTCATTGTGATGAAGCATATGATTTATCTATAGCATTTTTTACTACTATTCTTGGACTTTCCATCAAATATCATTGATTATGGAAAATAAATGATGCAAAATTTTGTATATACTCATAGTAAGATACATTTCATGCTGTAGCTCCATTTGGAATCATAACTGCAGCTCAATTAAAAGCTTCTCTATTTCCATTGTACAAGAAACATCAAGCATCTGTAACTCTGTATGCAGAATATGTACAATATGTATTTAAACCAAATGAAAATATATTTTTGAAATTATATACATACTTTACCATTCATATTATCTCTTTTGAAGATATATTTGTAGTAACCATTTTAGTATAAGTATCATACAATTCTGTCAATTTACTTACACTTGTCAAATTTTCTTTTTGTAATGCTGTATGGATTACAGCTTTAATTATATCTTGCTGACGCTGTGATCTAGAAAAATCTGAAGTTGTATGCCTAGATCTAGCATATTTTAATGCAGTATTTCAGTCTAAATGTTGCTGTCATGCATCTATATGAAATGGTTCATATCAAATTCAACTATCTGGATAAGTATTATCTGTGATAGATTCTGGGACATAAATATCTACTCATCACAAAGTATCTACAACATCTTTGAATCATTGAAAATCAGCTACTACATAATATGGAATTTTTATATTTAACATTTGTTCCATTTTTGCAATTAACATCTCAGCTCAAGATCAAATAGTTCATCATTTTGAGACTCAACGAGCGAAAATTCCATTTATCCTACCAGCATATCCATCTCCAGCGACATATAAATCTCTTGGTACTGAAAGCATTGTCACTGCTCCAGATTCTGGTTTCCAAGATGCTACTATCATTGTATCTGCTAGATATCATCATTGATGCTGTTCTCATCAAATTCATATCAATAATACATTTACATTTCCGTATTCATCTTTTATCATTTCTTCTCCAAGTTGCTTACTAACTTTTTTTACTGTATTTTCTCACAAAGATCATATTTTTTCTTGTCCATATTTTATTAAAAATTTTCAAGCAAAACAAACTGAACAAAGGCAAATCAATACTAAAATTCGTTTAAAAACAGAAAAAAATGTAATTTTTTTTGTTGATTTTTGTTGAAAATCTCAAACTTTACTTTCTTTAAATTTTTTTCACATTACTTAAAAACATCAAATTTATAAAAAATTATGAATTTAAAATACTTTCCAAAGAAAAACTATCTCCAAGAATTTGATCAAGCAATATATAGCTATCAGGCTCTTGAATTACAAAATTTCATGATAAAATATTTTTTTCATAAGAACAATTTATGTTTATTTTAATCTCATTTTCAAGATTTGATCAATAAATTAAATTTGGAGATAAAATTAGTTCTCAATTTACGTGATTTTCTTTTCCATCTTTTGGATTCCAAAACTCATTTATTGTTAATTTTAATTCTCATAATATTTCAAAATTTTGTATACTTGATATATTTATTATTAATGAATTTTTTTTGGTTGAATAATTAATATCTATTGATTTATTTGATTCTTTCGAATCTTTTACAGAAAAAAATCAGTACTTATCAGATATATTTCACTTCACATAATATTTTTTTCATCACAAATCAAATTCATAATCATCAAATTTAAACTCAACTAAATCATTATCTCTCACAATTAATGTTCATTTGATATCCATATTTTGTTTAAATTCATCAGAAATATCTACTTTGTATGCTGTATCTCATTCATATGTCACCTGCTGTAATTGTGTAAATAAATTACTATAACCCAAATTTTGTAAAATATTCAATAATCTTTCTTTGATATTAGTCATCAAAATTAAGGTCGTAGGATCATATTTTATCCATTTATTACCTAAATTTTCAATAAGTAAATTTACAAAATCTCATTCATAGTTTCATGTACCAAAATCAGCAATTCATTGGGATAATTTTGCAAAATATTGTTCATCTACTTTTTTCAAAGATAAATTTCATTGTAAATTATTTCAATTCATTTTGTCCATATCTTGATAATAAACATCAAATATTATTTCATTATCAAAATTCATTCAATCAATTATTTCTCCAGATTTATTTTTTATATAATCTGTAAATCATGATAAATCTATAGATGAATAAAATTTAAAACTTGGATTTCATCAATCAAAAGAACAAAAATCTTTGTATTTTGATCAAACATTTTGTATAGAAAAATTTGTATTTAGATAAAAATCTGACATATTGTGTGCAAATATATTTTGTGTATCTGTAAATGATAAATTTATTGGTTCTTTTTTGGAAATACTACATCCAGATACTATCAAAACCATAAAAAAACAAAATAACAATTTTTTTTTCATAAATTAAATTTATGAGTTAAATTTATTGTTTATTTTTATACAAAAACTTCGTTTTTTTTCAATAATATTTTTTATGGATTTCTAACTTTCATTCAGGATGAAATGATATTGTCATTTCGACCAGAGGGAGAAATCCACAGACAGCGATAATTGATTTCTCACCCCTTCGTGGATTCGAAATGACACGGTTATATTTACCATTTTTTATATAAATTTATTTCAAACAATAACACTATTTATTTATCAAAAAACACATTTGTCAAACCTTATTAAAAAAAAGTCTTCAAAATTTTGACAAATTTTTTGTTTTTGATTATAATAGAGTTAGTTTAATTTTATTTATTATAAAATAACACATGGATACACCAGGAATAAACATAGAGCAAATCTTGTCTCTCATAGAAAAAAATCAAAACATTTCAGATTTACATCTGTCTGCATGAGAGTGTATTTCTTATAGATTAAATTGAGAAATTATCAGAGAACAATCTGCAGGTCAATTAAATTCTGAAAATATGGAAATTATTTTAAAGCAATTATTTCAATGAAATCCACAGAGATTTGATAAATTTTTGTGAGATAAAGAAGCTGATTTTGCTTATGTATCAAAAGATTGAATTCCATATAGAGTAAATGCTTACTTAAAAACTGGAAGAATCTGAGTAGTAATGAGAAGAATTGGTACACAAGCAAGAAAACTAGATGAAATTATGTTTAGTAATTTAGCACAAAGTATCAGAGAAAATGTATTAAAAAAAGATAAATGATTATTTTTGGTGACAGGTCCAACTGGTTCTGGAAAATCAACATCATTAGTTTCTATGTTACAAGAAATAAATCAAACAAGATCTGGAAATTTAATTACAATCGAAGATCCTATCGAATTTATCTTTAAGCCTGAAAAATGTATCATATCTCAAAGAGAAGTATGACATGATACTTGGAATGTAGAAAATGCTTTGAGAGCTGCTCTTAGACAAGATCCTGATATTTTGTTTGTATGAGAGATCCGTGATAGAGAGACAGCTGAAGCTGTATTATACTTAGCAGAGACATGACACTTAGTATTTAGTACACTACATACTGGTTCTGCTGCTAATACTATTAATAGATTCACATCTCTATTTCCACCTGATATCCAATCAAGTATCGGAGAAAGAATTAGTGAAGTTTTATTATGAATTCAATCTCAGAAACTGGTAAAAAGTAAAGATTGATCTACCAGAGTTTGAGTATTTGAATTATTATTTAACACAAGTTCTGTAAAAAATAATATAAAACAAATGGATATAAATCAATTGGATAATATTATCAGTACATCAAATAATGTCTGAATGATTACCATGAAACAGTATGCACAACTTTTGGTTGATAGATGAATTATTGATTGATGAGAGTTAAATTATCTATTTGATGATGTAATCAAACCAAATAATAATGTGAGAAATCCTAATGTCCAACAATAAAAAAATAAAATTTAATTTATAAAAATAATAATAAAAATGGCTAATATTCAATTAATACAACAGAAATTACCTCAAAACTTGTGGGAATTGGCATGAAAATTTAATATTCCAGATGATTTTTTGGAGCATGAACCAGATTTAGTTGTTTTAATATTAAATTCTAGATCTTTGGCTAATAATAATGAAAAACAAAGTTGGTTTAACTTAATTCCAATTATGAATGAAGAACAAATTAATAAATTGAGAGATATTTTGACTAAAGAAAGAGATAAAATTGCTGAAATTGAAGCTAAATACGAAAAAAGAAAAGAAGAAATAAAAAATACATATCAAACTCGTTTTGATGAGGCAGCTTATAATAACAAAATGTCTATGATTAAATCTAATGAATCTACTCAAAGACAGAGAGAAGAACAAGAAGCTGATAGTTTATTAGATAATTTGTAATAAAATGTGAAAATTTTGGAATAGTATCAAATGTTTAATTTTATTCTTTGTTATTGGTATATTTTGATTCCAAAATTTTTCTTTTTGAGTAGATCTTATGGAACAAGTATTTGATAAAGCATTAGATTATGATTATGTATTGGAAATTTGAGGTAGGACATATAAAAACGTATGAAGAGAATTATTACAACAAGGTGGTAAATTTCAAGCTGGAGAAAGTCAATCGCAATCTTGTCTAGATCCAAAAACTGATAGTCTACTATATATTTATCAATCATGACAAAAGTTATTGATAAATAATAAATCAGACTGTACATTAGCTTGATGAATATGGGATATAGATGTTGTGGATGCAGTAGTTGAGCCACCTTTAATTGTGAGAATAACAAAATTACTACTTAGAATTACAATGGTATTAGCTATTACTATGGTTATATTTAATTCTGTTAAATTAATGATCGAAGTATTAAGTTGAAAAGTAGAGTTAAAATCTTCTGGTGCTAAAAAAAATTTAGTAAATATTATTTTATGAGTATTAATTGCATTATTTAGTGTAACTATAATAAATTTAATAATATCTATACCAAAAAGTTCTGTAAATACTTATCAAAGGAAACACATCCCATATCATCAAA